>NZ_JBSFUB010000152.1:0-12036 GCF_053591575.1 Streptomyces altiplanensis
ACCCGCCGCGATCGCCCAGACGCCGCCCATGCCGATGCCGACCAGCACGCGGGCGGCCACCATCACAGCGAAGTCCGGCGACCATGCCGCGAGCAAGTTACCCACCGTCAGGACCGCCATCAGCACGCACATCACCGTCCGCCGGCCGAACCGCCCCAGCAGCGGTGTCAGCAGCGGCGCCGACACCGCTCCGACCAGGCCGGTGATGGTCAGGGTCAGTCCGGCGGTGCCCTCGGTCACCTTCAGCGCGTCCCCGATGGGCGTCAGCAGGCCCACGGGCAGCATCTCGGACGTCACCACCGTGAACGTCGCGCTCGCGACCGCCGCGACGCCCAGCCAACCGCGGGTCGCGGATCGCTCAGGCACCGCGGTGGTGCCTGCGTTTTCCTCAGTCTGTGCCATGCGACCAGCCAACCCGCCCCGGCCTGCGGGAACAACGGCCGATCCCTCATCCTTCGATAAGCGGGACTACTCGATCGGCCGCGCGGAGCGGCAGTGCAGAAGGGAAACCATGAGCGGTGTCGAGATACGCGAGTTGGAGACGTTCCTCGTGCTCGCCCAAGAGCTGCACTTCGGACGGGCGGGCGAGCGGCTGTATGTGTCCCAGAGCCGGGTCAGCCAGCTGCTGCGCTCTCTGGAGAGCCGTATCGGCGCCCCGCTCGTCGAACGCACCAGCCGCCGAGTGCGCCTGACCCCGCTCGGCGAGAGCTTCCTCGCAGACCTGCGCCCCGCGTACGATGCCCTGCGCTCCACGGTCGACGAGGCCCGGGCCGCCGCACGGGGCATGGGCGGGGAGCTGCGCATCGGCTTCCAGGGCACCGTCGACGACTACCTCAGCCGGGCTATCGCCCTGTTCGGGGACCGGTATCCCGACTGCGCGATCGACATCGTCGAGATCCCGCTCTCCGACCCCTTCGGGCCGCTGCGCCGCCAGGAGGTGGACTGCGCGGTGATCCTGCTGCCGGTCGCCGAGGACGACCTCGTCCTCGGCCCGGTCTTCTCCCGGCAGCCGCAGACCCTCGCCGTGTCCGTCCGCCACCCCTTCGCCGCCCGGGAATCGCTCTCCGCCGAGGAACTCGCCACCTGCCGGCTCATCGGTATCGACGGCGGCGCCCCCGAGTACTGGCGGCGGGCCCAGGCCCCCAGCCTGACCCCGGACGGCCTCCCCGTGCCGGCCGGGCCCAGCGTCAACACGCTCCAGGAAGGGCTGAGTCTGACGGCGGCCAACCGCGGCACCATGCTGCTGTGCCGGTCCACAGCCGACTACCACGGGCGCCGCGACTCCCTCACCTTCGTCCCGGTGCAGGGCCTGCCCGACTCCGAACTGGGCCTCATCCGCCACCGCACCCGGCCCTCCGCGCAGGCGGAGGCCTTCGCGCTGACGGTCACCGAGACCGCCGGGCCGGCGGCCTGACCGCGAAACCCTTGCCGTCATTCCCGAAGCCCGATCTCCATCCAGCACCCCTCAGCTTGTTCTTTATCTTCCGGTCTCCCGTTGCAATGTGCCCTCTTCGTGGCAGTGAGCCATCTGGCGATGTACCGCCCCATGACAGCCGCGAGACCGGGGAGTACCACCGCCACGTCAGTGGCAAGCCCCAGCCACGGGCCGACGACCAGCGGGAACAAGGTTCTCCCCTTCGGCTCTGACTGACACGAACCCGGCACATCGCACTACTTGGGTGCCGGATTCGGCCACCTCGGCCAGGACGCCGCTACCTGACCGCGGTAAGCGCTGGTGCCGCGCCGCTGGCGCGGCCGAGGCGGCCATGACAGAGCTGCCCGGCTCCGTGAGCCAGGAGGCGAGGGCCAATGGCCTGGTGACCTGCTTGAATGCCCGGATGACACCTGAGATCCTCTTTCTTCGCGTCTTCTGCGACACGAACGGCAACCACGGCAATGTCCTGGGCGTAGTGCGCGACGGCCGCGCCTTCCCCGACGAGGAGTCCAGACAGGTCCTGGCCCGGGAACTGGGGCTTAGCGAAACGGTATTCATCGACGACGCCCACCGGGGCATCGTGGACATCTATACGCCAGGGGTGCGGCTCCCGTTTGCCGGGTACCCGCTCGTCGGCGTGGCCTGGCTCCTCGGTCTGGACAGGCTGGAGCTTCCTGTGGGGAACATCCCTGTCCGCCGTGCCGACGGCTTCACGTGGATCAGTGCGCGAGCAGAGTGGGTGCCGCCGCGCACGCTGCAGCAGTACGGCAGCACGCAGGAGGTCGATACGCTGACGGTGCCGGAACCGGGAGAGTGGGTGTACGCCTGGGCCTGGCAGGACGAGATTGCCGGCCGAGTCCGGGCCCGGGGATTCCCGGGCCGTGGCGACGGCATCGACGAGGACGAAGCCACCGGAGCGGCAGCGCTCCTGCTCGCCGACCGGTTGGGGCGGGCTGTTGCGGTCACCCAGGGCAGCGGGTCGCAGATCATGGCGGCCCCCGGCTCTGACGGGATGACCCTTATCGGCGGACGCGTCTGCGCAGTAGAGAATCTCGCGTGCTGAGCTCCAGGTCATGCCAACCGGGTGCCTGATTGCGCCCGGCCGGTAGCGTCACCGGCATGAATCAAGACCGTGTGCTCGAAGCGTTTCGTCGGGAATCCGGGGCGCTCACTGATGCTGTGTCAGGACTGTCCGAAGCTGAGTGGAGCCTTCCGACACGCTGCGCCCCCTGGACCGTACGCGACCTACTCGGGCACGTGTGCGTCGTGATCGACTGGCTTCCGGGCATGCTGGACGCACCGGCCCCGGCTAGGGCCAGGATTTCCGCTGCGGATTACTACCGTCCGGACGACCGCTTTGCACCCCAGACCAACCATGCCCGGATCGCTCTGGCTCAGGACAGGGCAGCAGAGCCGGCCGATGGTGCCGCCTTCGCCGAGGATTTCACCGCGTCCTGGCGGCGGGTCGACCAGCTGTGCCGGGTCCAGCCGGCCAGCCGTACCGTGTGGACACGCCATGGTGACGCCATGCTCCTGTCGGAGTTCCTGCTCACCCGAGTCGTCGAAGTCGCCGTCCACGGCCTCGACCTGGCTGACGCACTCGGATGCGAACCCTGGCTCACCTCGTCAGCCGGTGACGCCGTGCTGGAGCTGCTTCTCGGCGCTGAGCAGATGGCGGCCGCCGACACATTGGGTTGGAGCCAGCCGCATTTCCTGCGCAAAGTTACCGGTCGCGAGCCGTTGGACGAATCAGAGACCGCGCAGATCGAACAGCTCGGCCTCCGATGGCTCACCCTGGGCTGACACCTGCGCTCCGCTGCAACAAGATCATCTTTCGGCAGAGCTCGGAACGATTGCTGCCGACGTTCAACAAACCTCGTCCTGCCGAGCCGACGAGAACCCGTAGTCACGCACCTGTACCTCCACGATCACATGATCATCTGCGGGCGATGCGTTGATCACTTGAGGGCGTCATCGTTTTCTGCAGATCACTCCACAGGCCCGCCCAGGTTCCGCAGAGCCTTCCTCGCGAGCTCACGAGCTTGAGTCTCCAGCAGGGGGAGACCTGAAGGTGGGGACATGAACGGCCACACGCTCTACTCGATCGGCCAGCTGGCCCGGCGGACTGGTACCACGGTGAAGACCATCCGGTTCTATTCCGACTGCGGACTCATACCGCCCGCTGACCGCAGCCCGGCCGGCTATCGCCTTTACGACAACGGTGCCGTCGCACGCCTGGATTTCGTGCGAACCCTGCGCGACCTGGGACTGGACCTTGCGGCCATCCGGAAGGTCATGGATCGGGAACTCGCGCTGTCGGAGGTTGCCGCAGCACATGCCGACGCGTTGGACGTGCAGATCCGAATCCTGCGGCTGCGGCGTGCAGTGCTGACCGCCGTGGCGGAGCGTAAGGCTACCCCTGAGGAGACACAGCTGATGCACAGACTGGCCAAGCTTTCTGAAGTCGAACGCCAACAACTGGTCGATGACTTCCTCGACGCCGCCTTCGGTGGTGTGGGCACCGGCTCCATGTTTGCGGGAGGCATGCGCTCGATGACTCCGGAACTGCCGGACAACCCCGATACGGAGCAGGTCCAGGCGTGGGTGGAACTGGCCGAGCTGTCCCAGGACCCTGACTTTCGCGCCCTCGTGCGGCATATGGCCGAGGAGCAGACGGCCGGGCACATCCAGGGTGGTCCACCCGCGCTGCACAGAGACTTGGCTGCTGTCGTCCGTGACCAGATCGCTCCGGCCGTGGCAGCGGGTGTAGAACCAGCCTCGCTTCAGGCCGATCCGATTGTCGCGGTCCTCATGACCCGCTGCGCACATCTCCTCGACTGCTGTGACGATGCCACGTCGCGCAGGCAGCTCCTGGTCCGGCTGGAACGCATGAACGACCCTCGCAGAGAGCGATACCTCTCACTGCTTGCGGTGATCAACGGCTGGCCGGGGCCGGACAGCCTGCGGCCGGTGCTCGACTGGGCCATCCATGCTCTGCAGCCTCGGATACAGGGATGATGGGGCGGCCGCGGGGCAGCATGAACCAGCTGTCGCCGAGGTCAGATCAAGGCCATGCCGCATACGATCCGGCAGTGAACACTCCCGTCATACTCACATCCGCCGCGACGGCGACCGCTCCCGCTGTTGTCCTTCGCCCCTGGTGCACGGAAGACGTTGCTGCGCTGGTTGAGGTGTACCGGGACCCCCAGCTGCGGCGTTGGACGAACTCTCGTATGGAGAGTGAGGACGACGGACTGAGATGGGTGCGGGCTCAGGAGCAGGGTTGGGCGGCAGGCGACCGGTTCGCCTTCGCAGTCCATGAAACGGCCCTTGTCGCGGCGCCGCCGCGACTGGTGGGCAACGTGGCAATCAAGGAAGTCGCATCCGGAAAGCCTTCCGCCGAGGTCGGTTACTGGACGGCAGCACGGGCTCGCGGGCGAGGCGTAGCCTCACGAGCCCTGAATACTCTCACCGCCTGGTCCTTCGATGCTTTCCGAGCAGATGGTCTGGAGTGCCTCGAACTCCTCCATCAGGTCGACAACCTGGCCTCCTGCCGCGTCGCCGAGAAGAACGGCTACCAGTTCGACAGGATCCTGCCGTCGGCTCCCCCCTCCTACCCTCTCGATGGTCATCTGCACATACGGCGCGCAGCTGCCGAGATCACCGGCTGACCAGAGGTCCGCCGTTCGGCATCGAGCCGGGTGACCTCGCGGTATGACCACAGGCGGGGGCGGTCGTCCAAGGTGAGGCGATGAGCGCACTGCGACCCGGCGACATCACTGACGAAACGATCCAGGCCATGGACACGGCCGAGCGGCAAGGACTGCAGAAGGACCTGCGTGCCCTGGCCGCCAACATCCGAGCCGACGCCGAAGGCCACTACGACAGCGCGGAATCCAGGTGGCGAGCCGGAGTCGAGTGGACACTGCTGCGGATCGAGAACACCGCCGCCCAGCTGACCGAAGGCAGGCCGTAGCCGACGGCGCCGGCGGGCGTCAGGGCGTAGCGGCGGGGGTGGCCTCACCGGTGAGGCCACCCCCGGGCCTTGGTGGTTACCGGCGACGTCCGAACAGGCCGCGGTTCTTCTTCGCCTCCGCTTCGGCCGCCTCCCGCGCGGCAGCCTCTTCGGCCTGGCGGCGCGCGACACGTTCGGCCTTGGCGCGGTCGGCCGCTTGCTTCACGCACGGCCCGCACAGGTCGTCTTTCTCGCTGCGCCACGAGGACTGCCGGATCGACTGCCAGCGATCGTCGGTGAGCTTCGCTCCGCAGCGGGTGCACACCGGCCGCTTCGCCTCGCGCTCCGCCTGCCGGCGACGAGCCTCCTTCCGCTGGACCGCGTACAGCCGGTCGCCGTCGGGGTTGCCCAGGGCCTGCTCCAGCGTCTGCCACTGATCCTCATCCCACCCGAGCCTGCGCCACACCGCGCCAGCGGCCCCGTTAGGGTCGGCGGTGATCCGCTCCAGCTCGGTGACGAGCACCGGCACCGCCTGGTGGTAGTCGACGGCCGTGATGCCCGACGACCGGCCCGGGTACGGCTGCCCGGCGAAGTAGCGGCGGGCGGCCTGCTCCAGGCGCCGGATCCGGCTGGCGCGCTGCGCCTTCGTCCGGCCGGTGAACACGAACGCCACCGGCACGTAGCCCTCGTGCCCGGTCGCCGGACAGATCCGCGACCACAGCCTGAAGTCGTGCACCTTCGCTCCCCCGTAGGAGCGGGCCGCCCTCTCGCGGTCCTTGTCGGCCTTCGGCGCCAGGAACTCGAACCACTCGGTGTAACGGCGCACCTTGTCCACCAGGACGTCGACGGGCTCATTGACCCTGTCGATCTCCAGGAGCATCGCGGGCACACCGACGTCCGTGGCGCGCATCGTCAGGTCGGCGTACTGGGTGTAGCCGTAGGGCACCTTGTGGCCGATCTCGGTCTGCCAGGACAGCGGTGTGCCGAAGCCGGCCCCGGTGAGGACCGCGGCGGTCATCGTCACGGCGGCGGCGTGTTCGTCGAAGCCTTCGCCGGTGACCGGCTCGCCGTCTTCGTCGTACTCGAGTTTGCGCAGCGCGGAGACCCGTACGTTCTTCGGCAGCAGCTGCTTGGCTTCCTTGTGTCCGCGCTCGGTGAGCACCCACAGCTGGTGGTTCGACTCCAGCCGCGTCTCCACCCGGGCCTTTCCGTCGTTCTTGAGGGCGTTGAGGGTGTCCCTCGTAATCCGGTCGTGCCGATCGGTGGGGCGCAGCATCCGCCACAGGTGTTCCGCGGTAGCCCTCTGGAAGATCCCGAGAGCCTTCAGCACTTCCTTCTTCCTGGTGTGGGTTGGCTTCCATGTCTGCTTCGAAGACTTAGAAGGGCTGTCGAACCTGTCGCGGGGCCTGTTCTGCCGGGCTGACCTGCTGATACGCGCCTGGCGGGCGAAGTGGCCGTGGAGGGGGCGATGGAGGGGCCCGTGGAGGGGGCCTGCGGGGCCTGGTCCAGGTTCTCGCCGAGCGTCTGGTCGTCGATGGCGTGCGGTTCGTGGGCGGAGTGGGGCGTGATGTCGGCGGGCATGGTGTCCTCGCTTCCTCCGGCCGGCTGGCCGGGACAGTGGGCGTTTGGCCCGCACGCGGATGTGCGCGCGGGCCGGAGCCACCGTCGGAAATGACCCCTTGACCGCCGTCTGGCGATCAACGACGAAGGGTGTCCGATTCCTCCCCGGGCGCCGCACTGTTTTGGGCTGAATATCGCAGGTAGCGGAGGTGGACAAGGGGGTGCCGCGAGTGTCGGTGTGACGCCGCAGGCTTGTTGGCAAGGGGTGACGTGGTCCGGAGCTGGTCAGGAAGTTGTGACGCTTGGTAGTTGGCGAGGGTGACGCACGTTAGTTGGCAAGTTGTGATCACGGGCGGTGGTCGTGCTGGGCCGTGGGGCCCTTGATGTGTGAGGTGTCGCGTCACCGGCCGGCTGGTTCTTGCGTCCTTTCGAGTGGTTTGTGGGCTGCTCGCAGACCAGGCAGCAAGGTGCCAGAAGGATTCTTTCGGGCCGCGCTTTGCGGCCCGGGAGAGGATGGTGTGCATCGATGAGTGCGACACGACGGAATGTTCTGGGTGCAGCTCTGGCTGCTCCTTTGCTGGCGCAGTTCGCGGGGACGGCGTCCGCGGCGGATGAGAAGTACGGCACGGTCTCCGACGGCTGGGTTGAGGTCCGGTGGTCCGAGGCGGTCCAGGCCGAGTTGGACCGGCTGGGTGCGGTGGTCGAGGCCGTGGCCCCGGCTGAGATGGTCAAGTCTGCTGGTGGTCCGGCGGTGCGGTTCCCCGTGCGTTCCGGCAAGGGTGACCCTTCCCTGACGAAGCTGCCGAAAGCCAAGGGCAGCGGTGCTCTGGAGGGGGGAGTGTCGGTGCGCACACCGCTGGGCAACGTTCGGCTCACTGGCCTGGAGAGCGTCCTAAAGGACGAACTGGCGTCGGGAAAGTGCCAGGTCAACGGCCTCACTGTCGAGCATCCCTCGGCCCTGCGGTGCGGTGTGGGCAAGGGGAAACTGTCCACCGACAAGGTTCCGGTGGGCAAGCCTCTGAAAGTCCGGCTCAGTGAGGTGCCGCTGTACGCCACCCCCGAGATGCTCGAGGCGTATACCGCGACGTTCGGCGCGTCCCCATTCAGCGATGACACGGTGCTGGGTTATGTGACCGTAGCCGGCACCTACACCCCGCCCAAGCCGTGAGGTGAGCCCGGCCCTGGGCTGGGCTCGGGGCCGGGGCCGGGGCCGGGCTCAGGAGGGGGTTACGCCGGTTCTGTTGAAGGGGCCGGCTCTGCTGGCCGGGCGGGTGCGGGAAGAGTGCCGCCGAAGCGGCGCTGGCGCCCGGCATAGACAGTGAACGCCTCCCGTAGCTGTTCCATGCCGAAACTGGGCCACGGGGTCGAGTCGAAGACCATCTCGGCATAGGCCAGATGCCAGGGCAGGAAGTTACTGATCCGCTGCTCGCCGGAGGTACGGATCAGCAGATCGACGTCCGGGAGGCCGGGTGCGTACATGTTCCGCTCCAGGTCGGCGGGGCCGATGTCCTCGGGCCGGATCGCCCCGCAGGCCGCTTCGGCGGCCAGTGCGCGGGCGGCCTCGACCAGTTCTTCGCGTCCGCCGTAGTCGACGCAGACGGTCAGCGTCAGCGTCTCGTTGTTCGATGTCATGCTTTCCAGCAGCGTCAGCTCGGAGGCCAGCGACGGGTCGATGCGGTCACGTCGTCCGCACCAGCGCACCCGCACCCCCAGGTCGTGCAGCCACTCGGCCCCCCGGGCAAGCGCCTCGCCCATGATCTCGAACAATGCGTCGAGTTCCTCCTGAGAACGGGCCCAGTTCTCCGTGGAGAACGCATAGAGGGTCAGATGCCTCACCCCCAGCCGTAGCGCGGCGTTGCCCAGCCGCGCTACGGACCACTGGCCCGCCTGATGTCCCCGGAAGACCGGCTGCCCCTGCCCCATGGCCCATCGCCGGTTGCCGTCCATGATGACCGCGACGTGCTCCGGCACCGCCTCCACATGCGGCCACACCGGGCGGCGAAAGGCCCCGTCGGCGGACACCAGCGGTTCAAGACCTTGGGTGAAGACCCGCTCCTGGCGCAGTGCGGTCTCGTCGAACTGCAGATGGACTCCCAGCACCAGCACGTGCAGGAAGGGCTGGTACTCGCGCTCCACCATTCCCGTCACAGGTGCCACCTGCTCCAGCAGCGCATTCCAGCGTCCGAGTTGCGTGCGCACCAATTCCGCCAGCGCGCCGGGACGTTCACCGCATTGGAGATCACGCACCTCCAGTCCCAGTGTCCGCAGATCGGCGCGCGGCAGGTAGCACCGGTCGGCCGCGAGGTCCTGCGGCATGTCCTCGAAGTTGTCCACCGCCTGACCCGCCTCGCCCAGCAAAGAGGCCAGCGCCAACACCTCTGGATCCCTCATACCCAGCAGCGGAGACCACAGCTCAAAGGTCGTGCCTCCTGCTCCCCTCAGATACCGCCGCTGGTCGTGGAATGTCTCGAAGACAGGGGGACTGACACAGTCGGCCTCCAGAGTGCTCAGCAGCTCCTCGATCACCACACGGTCGAGATCCCACCGCCACACCGTGTCCACGAATGCCCGCAGTACCGGATCCCCGCTGCCCCCAGAACGCAGCCCCTCACGGGTGGCGGAGTACCAGCGGGCCAGCCGCCGCTCACGTTCTGCCGCGGTTCCGCCCTTATCGGCGATGGTGTCGGTCCGCAGAACGAAGGCGTTGACAGCATGCATGTGCGGGCGGACAGAAGCAGGCAGCAGTTCGGTCGCCCGCCACATCGGCGCATGAAACTGCCTGGTCAACGCCTCACACACGTCGTAGGACTCACGCAACCCAGACGTACCGGACAGACTCTCGTCGATCATCATGCCTCCCCTTCAGCCACACCGTCGACAGCACCCCCGCCCCCAGGCAGCGCCGCGGGCAACAACGCCTCCTCACCGACCCACCGGCGGGAAGCCTCCCTCATCAGTAACGACACGGCCGACCAGCCGGTACCGGGCAGCAAAGCGCTGACGGGCTCACACGGCAGTCAAGAGAACCAACGCGGAGCAACATCGGCTGCCGTTTGCCAACAAGCGTGCCGATTCGCCAACCACGTTGCGTCGTCACACCGGCGGGGAGGGAGACTTCTCCCTTCCGGGCACCGCCCTCTGCCCACAGGGCCGCCACCAGAGGCTCCTCTTGAAGCCGCCGCGATCAGCGGGGCAGCCCGTACGTGAGGAGCCGTCCATGTTCTACAACCCCACCGTGCCGCTCGCCTCGATGCCCCCGGACGCGGTACTCAGCGCCTTCCGCTACCTGCGGGCCATAGAGGCCGACGACACCGAAGCGGCTGCCGGATTCGCCGACACCGATCCGCGGCTGCCCGCACTGCTCCCGGGGTCAGGGCCCCAGCGCGGGCCAGCGGGACGAAGTCCGCGTACAGGGCGGCGTGCAACGCAGCGGCCAGCTCGCGGGCCCGCGGCTCGGCGTCGGCGTCGTACAGCACGAAGTACACCGGCCCGGCGGAGGAGTCCGGGCGGATCTGGCGGGAGCGGATCAGTCGGATTACCGCGTTGCGGACGGCGTCGTGCACGCTGTCGTCGACCGTGTGGCCCGGACGGTGAGCGTGTCGGCCTTCACTGTCCACCGGGGGCCCTGGCGCTCGACCGCAACGAAGAACGCTTGCTGCTGTTTGGCGCGCCGATAGGCGGCGTTGAAGGCGTCGACGTCCGTTGCGTCCGGGACCAGGCCGGCGGGGCACAGAACAGGCAGCGGCTGCATGAACAGCATCGTGCCAGGCAGCACACGAGTGACCGGGCCGACCCACCACCGTCGTGCAGACCGGCTGCATGAGTGAGGCGGCTGCCTGACCGGACAGCCGCCTCACTCTACGTTCTTTCCCGCCCGCTCAGCCGCGGACGATGTTCTGCGCCTGCGGGCCCTTTTGGCCCTGACCGATATCGAACGTGACGTGCTCGCCCTCGGTCAGCTCGCGGTACCCGTTGCCCTGGATTTCGGAGTAGTGGGCGAAGACGTCCGGGCCCCCGCCGTCCTGCGCGATGAATCCGAAGCCCTTCTCGGAGTTGAACCACTTCACCGTGCCGCTGGCCATACTGAAATTCATCCTTCGCTCATGCACGGAGCAGCCCAGGATCGGGCGTGCCCCGGCTCCTGGTGGATCAGGAGCCACAGCACTCCTACCCTGCTCCGGGCGGCTTATCCGACGGGCGACACGCCGCTGCCTCGCCATGGCCCGCCAGCCAGCTGCGGCCCATGGCCTCAAGGAACAGGATCAGGTCGTAATCGGAGTGCGCGAGCCCGAGAATCTCGTCCCGTCCGTGCCGGTGCACGGTGACGCGTCGGATGCCCGTCTGGGACGGTTGGTGCACGACGATCGGCGTGCTGCCCAGGCACATCAGGGTGCACCGGCCGGCGGGCCGATGCATCCAGGCGGTTGATGTATTCGGCGCGCTTTTATCTTCCGTTTACGTGGCTGGTTTCAGGTAGTCGGGGGCTGGGAGCGTTGATCTTGACGCGGCGCTTCCGCCCTCGTGGAGTGCATGAGGGGCTTCACACGGACCGGGTGGATGCATCGTCATGACCATAGGGAACCCGGCCGGCCCTGCGGGCGTGGGCCCTGCCGCGTGCCGCCCCGTCGCCTGTCGGCCGAGACGAAGTCGGCGCTGAAGGCGACGAAATTCTTCATCTGCCTCGCCTCCGTGGTCGCGGTACTGATCGCTTCCATGGCCGTGGGCACCGAAGAGGGCCGCGCTTACTTCCGCGCCGACCAGGCCTGGTGGTACATCGTGATCCTGGCCGTCGGCTACATGATCAGTCGTGGGCTGGCCAAGTCCGGCAGCCGCGATCCCTACGACGAGTCCCACTGACCGGCTCGCGGGCGAAGGCGGCATCCGGTGCGCTGCACGCCGCCTTCCGACGTGCAGCACCGCGGACGGAGCGGATGAGCGCGTCGTGACCAGTACGTCGGTCGCGGCGCGTGCTTGGCCATGCCCCCGTGCGCCTTACTGACTTCGGCTTGTCAGGGTGTGGCTGGGTCGTCGAGGGTGAGGCCGGTGCCGGCTATGAATCCGTCGAGTGTGTCGGGTCGGTATTGAA
>NZ_JBSFUB010000153.1:0-10942 GCF_053591575.1 Streptomyces altiplanensis
GCGGGGGGGGGCGGGGGGGGCGGGCCGGGGGGGGGGGAGGGCGGGGGCGCCCCGGTGCGGCGGACCGCGGGGGCCTCGCGCGGCGCGGCCCGGGGCGCGGTCTTCCGCGAGGGTTCGAGCGCGGCGTCCAGGGCCTCGCGGGCGGGAGCCTGCACGATCTGCGGTTTCACGTTCTGGGAGGCCGGCGGCGCGTCCGCGGCGGGTACGGGCACAGGAGCGGGCCGTGGTTCCACCGCCACGCATCCGGTGGCGGAGACGGAGGCGGCCGAGACCGCCACCCCCATGAGGAACTTCGCTGTGGTTCTCGTTCGGTGCACCCGCGCAACTCTGCTGGGCGCGAGGCGGTTTGGGGAGATCACCGGGGGAGATTGGCCCGCACGAGTGATCCGGAACGGTGGTGTCCGGCGGACGTCACGCTCCTGCTCCCCGCCCCTTCCCGGGGGCCCGGCCGGCGCGGCCCCGCGCGGGGCGGAGCCGCGAGCACCCCGGACTACTCGCCGGTGGCGCCGTCGATGCGCTGGCGGAGGAGATCGGCGTGGCCGTTGTGGCGGGCGTACTCCTCGATCATGTGGACGTAGATCCAGCGGAGGTTGTACGTCCTTCCACTGCGGTGCCTGCCCTCCATCAGGTCGTCGAGCGAGCGCGTCGCGGCCAGCTCGCGCGACCGGCCGACCGCCTCGCGCCAGGCGGTGTGCGCCTGCGCCCAGGTGTCCTGGCCGGTGAAGTGGAAGTCCCCGTCCGGGTTCTCGTCGCTGGTGTAGGGCCGCGGCACGTCCTCGTCGGCGAGCACCCGGTGGAACCAGCCCTGCTCGACCTCCGTCAGGTGCCGTACGAGACCGAGCAGCGACATGTCCGAGGGCTCCACGGCGGTCTCCCGCAGCTGCTCCTCGCTCAGGCCCGCGCACTTGAGGGCCAGCGTCTCGCGGTGGAACTCCAGCCAGCTGTCCAGCATCTCGCGTTCACCGGCGGTGGTGGAGGGAGGGATGCGCTCAGGATTCGTCATGGTGATCATCGTCGTTCACCGGTCTGCCCGACGCCATCGTTTATGCGCCGGGCGTACCGGGCGTACCGGGCGTACCAGGGGTGCCGGGCGTACCGGGGGCGCCGGGCGTGCCGAGCATGCCGTGCAGCAACTCGCCGAACCCCCGGCGCAGTTCCTCCTCGCCGGGTACCGCGGAGTGGTACGAACCGGCCGCGCAGGAGAACATCAGCCCCTCGCACCAGGCCACCAGCGACAGGGCGTGCCGCTCCGGCTCCCGTGAACCCGCCGCCGCCATCAGCGCGTTGAGCGGCTCCCGGAACCGGTGCCGGCCGGTCGTGTCGTAGAACTCGCGCAACTCGGGCCGGCGTGTCGCTTCGAGCCCCAGTTCGTAGCGGGCCACGAGCAGTTCGCGGTGGTGGGTCAGGTAGCGGTGGAGGGCGGCTGCGAAGGCTCCGACGACGCCGTCGAGGCCGGCCGACGGGGCCGGCACCCCGTCGAGGGCGAGGACCTGCGCCTCGCGTTCGGCCAGCCGGCGCACCGTCGCCTCCAGCAGTGCCTGGCGCGTGCGGGCGTAGTTGGACGTGGAGCCCTGGGGGAGCCCGGCGCGTTCGTCCACCGCCCGGTGGGTGAGTCCGCGCATGCCGCGCTCCACGAGCAGGATCAGGGCGGTGTCGGTGATCAGCTCGGGCCGGGAGCGGCCCGCGGCGGCGGCGCGTGCGGTCATGGGAACAGCCTACCGCCCGCAACTACACCTGTAGTACGGTGAAGAAGTCACTACAGGTGTAGTTGCCGAGGAGGAGCCATGGCCGTCACTGCCCACTCCCAGCCCAAGCCCCAGTCGCAGCCCCGCGCCGTCGTCGTGGGAAGCGGGATCGGCGGGCTGACCGCTGCCGTCGCCCTGCACCAGCGCGGTTGGCAGGTCACCGTCCTGGAACGCGCGGCCGCCGTGGAACCGGTCGGCGCCGGAATCGGCCTCGCCCCCAACGGGCACCACGCCCTCGACGTCATCGGTCTCGGCGAGGAGATCCGCGAGCTGGCCGCCTGGCAGGGCGACGGCGGCATGCGCTCGCCCGGCGGCCGCTGGCTCTGCCGTACGAACAGTTCCGCCGCCGCCGAGCGCTTCGGCGGTCCCCTCGTCCTCGTCCACCGCGCCACCCTGATCGACCGCATCGCCGCCCGGCTGCCCGGCGGGGCACTGCGCACCGGATCGCCCGCGACGCTCGCCGACCCCGGGGTGGCGGGCGGCCGCGCCGCCGTCGTCACCACCCCCGACGGGGACATCGAGGCCGACCTCGTCGTCGGCGCCGACGGGGTCGACTCCGCGATGCGCCGCGCCCTCTTCCCGGACCACCCCGGCCCCGTCTACGCCGGGATCACCACCTGGCGCATGGTCGTGCCGGCCGCCGCCGCCGGCTCCTTCGCGCCGCACGAGACCTGGGGCCGCGGCGCCCTCTGGGGCAGCCAGCCGCTCCTGGACGGCCGGATCTACGCGTACGCCGCCGCAGCGGTCCCCGCCGGAGGCCGCTCGCCCGACGGCGAGAAGGCCGAACTCCTGCGCAGGTTCGGCGACTGGCACAGCCCCGTCCCCGAGATCGTCGCCGCGGCCGGGCCCGACGAGGTCCTGCGGCACGACGTGCGCCACCTCGTCACGCCGCTGCCCGCCTTCCACCGCGGCAGGACCGCGCTGCTCGGCGACGCCGCGCACGCCATGGCCCCCACCATGGGCCAGGGCGGCAACCAGGCCATCGAGGACGGCATCGTCCTCGCCCACCACCTCCCGGACGCGGGCGACGTCGGGACCGGCCTGGCGGCGTACTCCGCCGAGCGGCTGCCGCGTACCACCGGCATCGTCCGCAAGTCCGCGAGGATCACCAGGCTGATGTCGGTCCGCAGCGCCCCGGGCGCCGCCCTGCGCGACACCCTGATGACGCTCGCCGGCTTCGGCCCCGGACTGGCCCTGCGCGCCTTCGACGGCATCGCCGACTGGCTGCCGCCGCAGCGCACGTATGCTGCCGGGGCACCGGACCCGCAGATCCGGGACCACCAGGCACAGCGTTAGGGGACCCTCAGTGAAGGTCGGCGTCATCGGGCTCGGAGACATCGCGCAGAAGGCGTACCTGCCGGTACTGACCGCCGTGCCGGGGCTCGAACTGCACCTGCAGACCCGCACCCCCGCCACCCTCGCGCGGGTCGCCGCGTCCCACCGCATCCCCGGCGCGCAGTGCCACACCGGCCTCGACGCGCTGCTCGGCCAGGGCCTGGACGCCGCCTTCGTGCACGCGCCCACCGCCGTGCATCCCGAGATCGTGACCCGGCTCCTGGAGGCCGGAGTGCCGACGTACGTCGACAAGCCGCTCGCGTACGAACTCGCCGAGTCCGAGCGGCTGGTGCGGCTCGCCGAGGAACGCGGCGTCAGCCTCGCCGTCGGCTTCAACCGCCGCCTCGCACCCGGCTACGCGCAGTGCGCCGAGCACCCGCGCGACCTGATCATCATGCAGAAGAACCGCGTCGGCCTGCCCGAGGACCCGCGCACCCTCGTCCTCGACGACTTCATCCACGTCGTCGACACCCTGCGCTTCCTGGTCCCCGGCACGGTCGACCACATCGACGTACGCGCCCGGGTCGTGGAGGGCCTCGTGCACCACGTCGTCCTCCAGCTCTCCGGCGACGGGTTCACCGCCATCGGCACCATGAACCGGATGAACGGCTCCACCGAGGAGATCCTCGAAGTCTCCGGCCAGGACACCAAGCGCCAGGTCGTCAACCTCGCCGAGGTGGTCGACCACAAGGGGCAGCCGACCGTCCGCCGCCGCGGCGACTGGGTGCCGGTGGCCCACCAGCGCGGCATCGAGCAGTGCGTCGATTCCTTCCTCGGCGCCGTACGGGCCGGAAAGCTGCTCAGCGCCCGGGACGCGCTGCTGACTCACGAGCTGTGCGAGCGGGTGGTCCGGGCGGCCGAGGAGCAGCGGGCCGCCTGAGGGTCCGTACGCCCTCGGCCGCGCACAGCAGGACCAGCACGGAGAGTGCGCCGTGGACGGCCCAGTCGCCGAGCCCGGCGTACACCGTCGTGCCCCGGGCCAGCGGGACGTCGTACACCGCGGAAGCACTCCGGTCCGTCCCCAGCGGCGGGCCGGCCCGCTCGCCGTCGGGGCCGAACACCGCGCTGACGCCGGTGAGCGTGGCGTGCGCCACCGGGCGCCCGTTCTCGGCGGCCCGCAGCGCCGCGAGCGAGGCGTGCTGCTCGGGCGCCCAGCTGTTCTGGAACGTCGAGGTCGCCGACTGGGTGACCAGCACCTGCGCGCCGCTTCGGGCCAGCTCCCTGCTCATGTCGGGGAAAGCCGACTCGAAGCACACCAGAGGACCGACGCGCAGTCCGTCGGCCGCGCCGCTTCCGGAGAGCGTCATCACCACGGGGCTCGTGCCACGCCTGCGGTCCTCGCCCGCCGCCTTGCCCACCGAGGTCGCCCAGCCGAGCACGGAACGCGCCGGGACGTACTCGCCGAAGGGGACCAGGCGCATCTTGTCGTAGCGCTGACCGGTGGCGCCCTCCGGGCCGATCAGGACCGAGCTCTTGAAGATGCCGGGCCGGTCGGAGCGCCGTGCGTCCACATTGACCAGCACTTCGGCGCCGACCGCCCGGGAGAGGGCGGCGAGCCTGGCCGCGAGGCCGGGGCGTTCGGTCAGGTCCGCGCCGACGCTGCTCTCGCCCCACACCACCAGGTCGATGTCCTGCCCCGCCAGGTCGCGGGTGAGCGCCTCGCCGCGCGCGAAGCGCCGCTCGGGAGCCCCGGCGCCGTCGACGACACCGGGCTGGACGACCGCGACACGCACCCGGCCCGACGGTTCGGGGCGCGGCGCCCACGCCCACACGGCGCCCACCCCGACAGCGCAGGCCGCCGCCGCGGCCACCACGGGCGTACGGGCCCGGCGCACGGACACCAGCACGACGACGCCGGTGTTGACCGCGACCACCAGCAGGCTCACCAGCCAGACACCGCCGACCGAAGCCAGCCGCAGCGCGGGGGCGGCCTCCCACTGGCTCGAACCGAGCAGTCCCCACGGGCCGCCCAGGCCCTGCCAGGACCTGACCAGTTCGGCCATCAGCCAGCCGGAGGGGACGACAGCGAGCGCGGCCGTCGCGCGGCGGGCCGACGGTTCCCCGCCCAGCATCGACCTGACCAGCCACCCCCAGGGCAGCCACAGCAGCGCGAGGAGTGCCGCCAGGACCACGATGAACACATGCAGGCTCGGCACCAGCCAGTGATGTACGGCGATCATGAAGCCGGTGGCGCCGAGCCAGCCGTCCAGCGCCGCCCGCCGGCCCGTCGGGGCGGAGCGGATCAGCAGCATCCACGGCACCAGGGCGACGTACGCGAACCACCCGAGGGAGGGCACGGGGAAGGCGAGCGCGGGCAGTGCCCCGAGCGCAACCGCGACGGCGCCGCGCCGCCAGGGCGATGACAGCCACTCCTGCCGGCCGGCCGGAATCCGCATGCGGCGCCTCCTCGTCCTGCCGCTCTGCCCCCGTAAGGGGCCCGGGAGCAGTCCCTGCCACCAGTGTGGGGGAGCGCGGCGATCGCGGACAGTGTGCCCGCAGCGGCCCGGACGTAACGGGCTTTCCCGCACGTCAGCGCGTGGTGCGCCGCCATTTCTCCCGCACGGTCACGGAGTGCAGCCGCCAGCCGTCCTCCGTACGCAGCAGGCCGAACGCGCAGCGTCCGCCGGACATGAGGGCGGGCCCGGCCGTCGGCTCGGACCCGCCGCTGTCGCCGGGCGCGGCTTCCGGCCGCATCGGGTTCACATAGTCGGCCTGAAGCTCCGCACGGTCCCCGGTGTCGCCGTTGCGGTCTTCGAGCCGCAGCTGCCGGTTGACGACGAGGTACTGGCGTACGGGAAAGAGCCGCGACGTCTGTGCCAGCCAGTCCGCGACTTCGGCGGCCGGCCCCTCGATGCCGCCTGCCGTGCGGTAGTCGGCCCGGCCGTCCGGGGTGAACAGGGCGCGGTAGGCGTGCCAGTCGGCGTCGTCCACGGCCACGGCGTATCCGGTGATCACTGCGTCGATGGCCAGTCTGTCCATCACGGTCGCGAGCTCTGCGCGCTGCGTCATCGGTTCAGTCTCCGGCAGTGCGCGTCCCGGGCCAAGAGCCCCGCACGCCAAGAGCTCCGCACACCGCGAGAGGCGCACCGGCGCGGAGCGGGTCGCCTTGGTGGCGCCCGCAGCCCGGCGGGGCAGGATTCCGCCGATCACCGTGCGGTGGCCGCTCCACGGACCAACGGGCGATCGGCCGGAAGGCCGTATGAACCGCCGGGTGGTGCCTAGGCCACTTCGACGACCTCGCCGCGCACGGCCGCGTCCCACTGCAGAAGCAGAAGTTCGTACTCGTCCGCAGGCCATGACCCGTCCGTGCGCGACTCGACCAGGGCGCGGATCGCCTCGTTCGCCTCGGTCAGGGGCCGCACGGAACCAGACGGCGGGGGTGAGCGGTACATGCGACAAGACTACGGCGAGGCACTGACAGCGAGCACCAGTACGGCAGTGGCTTTCCTCGCACTAGGGTGGAGCGCCGGGCGCCGGGCGGCGGTGCCCGCCACCCCGCCAGGAGGTCGCACACCTTGTCCGAGCAGCGCGTTCACACCACATCCGTCCCCGGCCGAGGCGGTCTCGACCTGCGGGCCGACTGTGCGAACTGCTTCGGTCTGTGTTGTGTCGCACTCGCCTTCACGGCCTCCGCGGACTTCGCGATCGACAAGGACGCCGGGCAGCCCTGCCCGAACCTCCAGGACGATTTCCGCTGCGGTATCCACCAGCGCCTGAGGCCGCAGGGTTTCCAGGGCTGCACCGTGTACGACTGCTTCGGCGCGGGGCAGCGGATCTCCCAGGTCACCTACGCCGGACAGGACTGGCGGCAGGCCCCGGGCACCGCGCGGCAGATGTTCGCCCTCCTCCCCGTCGTGCGGCAGCTCCACGAACTGCTCTGGTACCTGAACGAGGCACTGGAGCTGGAGCCGGCCCGTGCCCTCCACGGCGACCTCCGCACCGCCCTCGCCACCGTCGAGCGCCTCTCGCAGGGCAGCCCGGACGAGCTGCTGGCGCTGGACGTGGCAGCGCACCGGCAGGACGTCAACGCTCTCCTCCTGCGTACGAGCGAACTCGTGCGCGCCGGCGTCACGGGCGGCGGGAAGGGCGGCGGGAAAGGCGACGGGAAAGGGCAGCGGGGGCAGAAGGGCGGCAAGGGGAAGAAGGGGCGCCGGACCAAAGACCGCAGGGGCGCCGACCTCATCGGTGCGAAGCTTCAGGGCGCCGACCTGCACGGCGCCGACCTGCGGGGGGCGTACCTCATAGGCGCCGATCTCCGGGGCGCCGACCTGCGGGTGGCCGACCTGATCGGGGC
This sequence comes from Streptomyces altiplanensis, assembly GCF_053591575.1. Taxonomy (NCBI): domain Bacteria; kingdom Bacillati; phylum Actinomycetota; class Actinomycetes; order Kitasatosporales; family Streptomycetaceae; genus Streptomyces; species Streptomyces altiplanensis. The sequence goes on from NZ_JBSFUB010000153.1 coordinate 7,375, forward strand.
CGACTTCCGTGACGCCGACCTCTCGGGCGCCGACCTCACCGGAAGCTTCTTCCTCACCCAGTCGCAGCTGAACGCGGCGAAGGGCGACGCCGGCACCAGGCTCCCGCCCGCGCTGACGCGCCCTTCGCATTGGTGAGACCGGTGAGACCGGTGAGACCGGCAGGAGGTGCGGGTCAGCCCGCCGACTCGCCCGCGTGCGGGCTCAGCGTGTCGGTGCCGACCAGGACGAACAGTGCGATGCCGAGCAGGACCCGGTAGATCACGAACGGCATGAAGCTCTTCGTCGTGATGAAACGCATGAACCAGGCGATCACGGCATAGCCGACGACGAAGGCGATGATCGTCGCGAAGATCGTCGGACCCCACGACACGTGGCCGCCCTCGCTCGCGTCCTTGAGCTCGAAGACGCCGGAAGCCAGCACCGCGGGGATGGCGAGCAGGAACGAATAGCGCGCCGCCGCCTCGCGGGTGTAGCCCATCAGCAGGCCGCCGCTGATCGTCGCGCCGGAGCGCGAGACGCCCGGGATCAGTGCCATGGCCTGGCAGACGCCGAAGATCAGGCCGTCCCTGACGCCCAGTTCCCTGAGCGTCTTGCGCTCCCTGACGGCGCGGTGCTTGCCGCCGGCCTCGTCGCGGGCCGCGAGGCGGTCGGCGATGCCGAGGACGATGCCCATGACGATCAGCGTGGTGGCGATCAGCCGCAGGTCGCGGAACGGGCCCTCGATCTGGTCCTTGAAGGTGACGCCGAGCACGCCGATGGGGATGGAGCCGACGATGACGAGCCAGCCCATCTGGGCGTCGTGGTCACCGCGCATCGACTTGTCGACGAGGGACTTGCACCAGGCGGAGACGATCCGGGCGATGTCCTTGCGGAAGTAGATGAGGACGGCCGCCTCGGTGCCGATCTGGGTGATCGCGGTGAAGGCCGCGCCCGGGTCGTGCCAGCCCGCGAAGGCGGCTGTCAGCCGAAGGTGGGCGCTCGACGAGATCGGCAGAAACTCGGTGAGCCCCTGGACGAGTCCGAGGATGAATGATTCGAACCAACTCATGGGGCTAATGCCGTCCCGGATGTGTTGTGCAGCAGCGTGCAGATGCGGTCAGGTCCGTCGCTGGGCAGAGTATCGTCCGCGGCGACAGCCCCCGCGGGAAGCCCCCGTCTGCGTGCCCGGCCGGGCAGGGACCGGATCCGGCGGCCCCGTTCGGCTACTTGCCGGTCGTACCGCGCAGCCGGTGGCGCTTGCACCAGGCGACCACCGCCGCGCCGAGTCCGGACAGCGCGATGAACCCCATGGCGATCAGGAACGCGGGAGACGTCGGGGACGAGGCGCTGCTTCCCGCGATGACGTACGCCGCCGTGTTGGGGACCGACCCGATCCCCGTCGCCAGGAGGAACGGAAGCCACCCCATGCGGGAGACCGCGGCGCAGTAGTTGGCGGCGGCGAAGGGCACACCGGGGAACAGCCGGACGGCCAGCATCGTGCGGAAACCGTGCCGGCTCAGCTGGCCGTCCGCCGCGAGCAGCGCCCGCCCGCGCAGCAGCGGACGCAGTGCCTCCTGGCCCAGCACCCGGCCGAGGCCGAAGGCGATACCGGCGCCGACTACCGTTCCCGCGACGGCGGAGACGAGCCCCGCCTGCGAGCCGAACAGGGCACCCGCGGCGAGATTGAGGATCGGCCGCGGTACGAACGCCGCTGTGCACAGTCCGTACGCGAGACCGAACAGCACGACGGCCGCCGCACCGCTCAGCTGGGGCGGCCAGCCCGCGCTCAGCAACCGCTGCGGTTCGAAGACCAGCACCGTCGTCACCGCTGCCGCGAGCATCACCACGAGCAGCGACAGCCGGGACCAGGGGGAGAGCAGCGTCCTGGTGCACCGGACGGTGAAACCTGCGGGCGAAGCGGCGGGCTCGAGCATCCGGGGAGACTAACCGAGAACCGCGTGTGATCGCTGTAATGCGCACCGCACCGCCTCGTGACGGCTTCGTGAACCTCCTCTCCCCACCTCGGTCGCCGAAGGGCCGGGGAGGGAGAGAAAACCGTTCGACGCGAGGGCGGCCGTCGGCGAGGATCGACGACATGTCCAGGCACGCCTTCCTCGCAGCGCAGACCGCAGTAGCGGACGCGCCGAAGGCTGCCGTGAACATTCCCGCGGCACTCACCTCCGCGGCACTCACCTCCGCGGCAGTCGCTGCCGCAGCGCCCTTCGGCGGCGCCCGAAGCTGACCCTTCCCGGATCGTCCGGCGGACCCCGCAGGGGGAGGGTCGGCAAGGCCCAGGGGTCCCTCTCACGCTTCGACCTTCCGAGGAAGATCACCATGCCCAAGACGGCATACGTGCGCACCAAGCCGCACCTGAACATCGGCACCATGGGCCACGTCGACCACGGCAAGACCACCCTGACCGCCGCCATCACCAAGGTCCTGAGCGAGCGGGGGACCGGCACTTTCGTGCCGTTCGACCGCATCGACCGGGCCCCCGAGGAGGCGCTGCGCGGCATCACCATCAACATCGCGCACGTCGAGTACGAGACCGACACCCGGCACTACGCGCACGTCGACATGCCGGGCCACGCCGACTACGTCAAGAACATGGTGACCGGAGCCGCGCAGCTCGACGGGGCGATCCTCGTCGTGTCCGCGCTCGACGGGATCATGCCGCAGACGGCCGAGCACGTCCTGCTCGCCCGCCAGGTCGGCGTCGACCACATCGTCGTCGCCCTCAACAAGGCCGACGCGGGCGACGAGGAACTCACCGACCTGGTCGAGCTGGAGGTGCGCGACCTGCTGTCCGCGCACGGCTACGGCGGCGACGCCGTGCCCGTCGTGCGGGTGTCCGGGCTCAGGGCGCTGGAGGGCGACCCGCGCTGGACCGCGGCGATCGAGGCGCTGCTGGACGCGGTGGACACGTACGTACCGATCCCGGAGCGCTACACGGACGCGCCGTTCCTCATGCCGGTCGAGAACGTGCTGACCATCACCGGGCGCGGAACGGTCGTCACCGGTGCCGTCGAGCGCGGCACGGTCAGGGTCGGTGACCGGGTGGAGGTGCTGGGCTCGGCTGTGACGTCGAAAGCGGGCGAAACGGTGGTCACCGGTCTGGAGACCTTCGGGAAGCCGATGGAGTCCGCCGAGGCCGGGGACAACGTCGCGCTGCTGCTGCGCGGCGTGCCGCGCGACGCCGTGCGCCGCGGCCACGTCGTGGCGGCGCCGGGCAGCGTGGTGCCCAGCAGGCGCTTCACCGCGCAGGTGTACGTCCTGTCGGCGCGGGAGGGCGGCCGTACGACGCCCGTCACGAGCGGCTACCGGCCGCAGTTCTACATCCGTACCGCGGACGTGGTCGGCGACATCGACCTCGGCGAAACGGCTGTCGCGCGCCCCGGCGACACGGTCACGGTGACCGTCGAGCTGGGACGTGAGGTGCCGCTGGAGCCGGGGCTGGGCTTCGCGATCCGCGAGGGCGGACGCACGGTCGGCGCCGGCACGGTGACGGGCATCGTGGCCTGAGCGGCGCCGGGGCGGGCCGGGTCCGGGAAGCTGTTCCCGGACCCGGCCCGCCCCTTCCCGCCGTGA
>NZ_JBSFUB010000154.1:0-10771 GCF_053591575.1 Streptomyces altiplanensis
GTCACGCGTGAGCGCATCCGCCAGATCGAGTCCAAGACCATGTCGAAGCTGCGCCACCCGTCGCGCTCGCAGGTCCTGCGCGACTACCTCGACTAAGAGGTCCCGGGGCCCTGAGGCCCTGGAAACCGGCTTCGGCGCCTCGGGCGGATCCTCGCCCGTGGCGCCGAGCCGCGTTCGGGCCCGTTGCCGGGCCCGCGCGCGGGCGTCCATGGCCTTGCGCTCCCGTGCGGCCGGTTCCCTGTCGCCCGATTCGATCCGGTGCGAGACCTCCGTGAGGAAAACGTTGTCGGGCGTGCCGTCGCAGATCACGCCCGGTGCGCGGATGACCGTGCGTACGGTCGGCCAGAGGGCACCGGCCGCCTGCTCCGGGTCGGTGGCGCGCCGGTCCCGGAAGGCGTCCGGCTTCGCGGCGGACAGGGGGACGGGGCAGGCCGCAGCGACCCGCCCGGGGACGGACGAAAAAGGGTGCGAGGGGACAACCGGTCACGGAATCAAGAACACGTCCGCCGCGACCGCCCCCGCCAGGCCCGCCACCAGCAGCCAGGTGCCCAGCCGCGTACGCCCGCGCCGGCTGAGCTCGATCACGCCGCCGCACAGGATCAGCGCCAGCCCGTACACCCCGACGACCAGGACCGACGACCGGCTCGCCAGCCGCACCACCAGCACCGCCGCCACCGCGACCATCAGGACCGAGGCTGCGGCGACGCGCATCCGCCTGGCCTGACGCGGCGCGAGGCCACCGGTCCGTACGGGCGGGGGGCCGTCCTCGTCCTGTTCCCGGGCCCGTTCCTGGTCAGCAGCGCTCATGCGTTCGGATCGTAATCGCTCTTGCGGGACGCCGCTGCGCCGCCCCACAACCCGTCCGGCCGCCCCGGCAGCCCGTGCGATAGGTTTTGCCTCTCCTCGACCACGATCGACTTCACCTGCGGAGACTGGGACCAATGGAAGACATCGTCAACGGACTTGGCCGTTCCGCCGCCTACGGCGCCCTGGGTGTGGTGCTGCTGACGCTCGGCATATTCCTGGTGGACGCCCTGACGCCGGGCAAGCTCGGCCGGCAGATCTGGGAGGAGCGCAACCGCAACGCGGCGCTTCTGCTCAGCTCGGCGCTGCTGGGCATCGGCGGGGTCGTGTTCACCTCGATCTGGACGACGTACAACGACTTCGGCAAGGGGCTCGTGTCGACGGCCGCGTTCGGGGTTCTGGGACTCGTGATGATGGCGGTGGCGTTCCTGGTCGTCGACCTGGTGACGCCGGGGAAGCTGGGCGAGACACTGGTCCAGGACGAGCCGCACCCGGCGGTGTGGGTGACGGCGTCGTGCAACATCGCGGTGGCGGCGATCATTTCGGCTTCCATCGCCTGACCCGTGGGGCGGGGCTTCCCCCGCCCGTCCCGTCCCGCCCTTCCTCCCCTTCCACACGTACGCCGAAGGCCGCCCCCGCCACCGCGGGGGCGGCCTTCGGCGTACACAGGTCCATCCGTCACCCGTTCGGTTACTCCTTGCTCACAACTGCAAGCCCAGCGTGCAAAATTGGCGAGTCTAAACCGTCGGCAAGGCCCGTGCAGAGGGTTGCGTGAATATGCCGTCGCGCTGATCCGGTCTGACTAAGCTCACTCGAAGCGCGCCGAGTTGATATGAAATCACGCACTTGTTCGCAAGTGTCTTGATAGTTCGAATACATCCCCGCATCGACCGCCAGAGGGTTTACATGGTTCGTGTTGAATCACCTCCGACTGACCGAGAGTCCCCCTTCTTCCGCGCGCTCGTGCCACCCGTCCTCCTGATGGCCGCGGCCACCGTCGCCGCCTTCTTCCTCGTACCGGAGCCCGCCCGGATACCAGTCGTCTGGTTCGGCGCCCTGGCGACCGTGGTGGTGACGGCGACCGCAGCCGAAGCCGTCCGCCGCGGCCGCGCCGTGCGCGCCCTGCACGCGGAGTACGGGAAACGCCTCGCCTTCCTCGAACAGCGCGTCACCGGACACGACGAGGAGACCCTGCGGCTCAGCAAGGAGCTGCTGCCGAACGCCATCCGCCTCCTCCGCCAGGGCCAGTCGCCCGCCGAGGTGATTCGGACGGCGGTGGACGGGGACCCGGCCTACCGCGACCTGCGCGATCCGCAGCGCGCCCTGGTGCGCTCCGTCCTGGAGATCGTCGACACCGAGGAGGCGATGCGAGACTCCGCGCAGCGCGCCTTCGTCAACATCGCGCGCCGCGTACAGGCCATCGTCCACCAGCAGTCCAGTGAGCTGCGGATGATGGAGGAGGACCACGGGCGCAACCCCCAGGTCTTCGACGACCTGCTGCGCCTCGACCACGGCACCTCGCTGATCGGCCGGCTCGCCGACTCCATCGCCGTACTCGGCGGCGGCCGCCCCGGGCGCCAGTGGCCCAACCCCGTGCCGCTGTTCAGCGTGTTGCGCGGCGCGATGTCCCGCATCCTGGAGTACCAGCGGGTCGACCTGCACTCGATCGCCAAGGTCGCCGTCATCGGCACGGCCGTCGAACCGCTCATCCACGCCTGCGCCGAGCTCCTCGACAACGCCACGCGCTACTCGCCGCCGCAGACCCGGGTGCACGTCACCGCGGTGGAGGTGCAGACCGGCATCGCCATCGAGATCGAGGACGGTGGCGTCAGCCTCAGCGAGGAGGCCCGGGGCCGGGCCGAACGCATGCTGGCCCAGGCCCAGGCCGGCATCGACCTCAACGACCTCGGAGAGACGCCGCGGCTCGGCATGGCCGTGGTCGGCCGCCTCTCCCAGATGTACGACCTGAAGGTCTCGCTGCGCCAGTCCGCGTACGGCGGGGTACGCGCGGTGCTCATCGTGCCGCGCGACGTGATCACCACCGGCCCCGCCCCCGGCATCGCCCACGGCATCGGCGCCACCGCGGTCCCCCGGCAGGGCCCGTCCGGCCTGTCGAGCGCGGAAGAGGCACGCATCCCCAGGCGCAAGCTGCGGCCGGCCGCCCGGCCCGAACACCCGGTGCCCGCACCCTCCCCCGCCCCTGCCCCCGTCGCCAGGGAGGAGGACGTCCCCGAGGTGACCGAATGGACGGCGAACGGGCTTCCGCAGCGCCGCAGCCGGGGCCGCGCACCGCTCGGTTCCCACATGGTGCCGGCCGAACCGCAGCCCCGGACGCCGCTCAACGGCCAGGCCAACGGCGCGGCCAAGGAACCGGAGCCGGGCCTCTGGCTCGAAGCCTTCACCAAGGGGTTCAACGGGACACCGTCGGACCCGTCGGCCGATGACGAACCTGACGATGCGTTGGACAAGGGAGATCTCAAGTGATCCAGCAACGGGCGAATTTCGACTGGATGCTCAAGGAGCTGGCCGACGGGGTGCCGCAGGTCCAGCAGATCGTGGTCCTGTCCGCGGACGGACTGCGCATCGCCCGGCACGGCGGCGACCCCGACGTCGCCGACCGGCTCGCGGCAGCGTGCGCGGGGCTCCAGAGCCTCGCCGCGGCCGTCGCCGTCGAAATCCCGCACAGCGAGGGCAAGATGCGGCTCGTCGTCATCGAAGTCGACGGCGGTCTCTTCTACTTGATGGCGGCCGGAACCGGGGCGTACCTCGCGGTACTCGCCGACGAGACGGTGGACGCGGGTCTCATGGGGGCCCGCATGCGGGACTTGGTCATCCGTATCGGAGCCCACCTGACGAGCCCTCCGCGCCATGACGGGCAGACCGTATGAGTCCGCCCCAACGAGAACGGCGACCCCGCGAAACGGGGGACCCGGAACGGCTGTACGTCCTCACCGGCGGCCCGGACGGCACGGAACGGGCCCCTCTCGACCTGGTCACGATGGTCGTCGCCCGCACCGAGCCGACACCGACGGTCCAGCCGGAGCAGGCCGCCATCCTGCGGCTGTGCCGGGCGCCGTTGTCCGTCGCCGAGATCTCCGCGTACCTCAGTCTGCCCTTCAGCGTGGTGACCGCGTTGCTGACCGACCTCCTCGCCACCGAACTGGTCGAGTCGCGGGCGCCCATCGTCCGCGCCGCTCTGCCGGACCGGTCCCTTCTCGAAGCGGTGATGCATGGACTTCAGAAACTCTGAGACGATCACCGGCCCGCGCCGCGAGGACGTCCTCCCCACCACGGCCACGGCCGCGGTGAAGGTCGTGATCGTGGGCGGATTCGGGGTCGGCAAGACCACGATGGTGGGCTCGGTGAGCGAGATCCGCCCGTTGACCACCGAAGAGACCATGACGCAGGCCGGGGTCGGCGTCGACGACAACCTGGAGGGCAAGACCGCCACCACGGTGGCCATGGACTTCGGCCGGATCAGCATCAGCGACGAGCTGATCCTCTACCTCTTCGGCACACCGGGCCAGGAGCGCTTCTGGTTCCTGTGGAACGGCCTCTTCGAGGGCGCTCTCGGCGCGGTGGTGCTGATCGACACCCGCCGCCTCGAAGTCAGCTTCGACGTGATCGGCCGCCTGGAGGAGCGCGGTGTGCCGTTCGTCGTCGCCATCAACACCTTCCCCGACGCACCCCGTCACCCCGTCGAGGCGTTGCGGACCGCCCTCGACCTGCCCCCCGAAGTGCCGATAGTGGACTGCGACGCGCGAGGGCGCGCTTCCTGCCGCGATGTCCTCCTGACGCTGATGCGCTATCTGCACTCCTTGTCCCTGTAACCGTCTGCCTGACCGCCCGATACCTGGAGTGACCGTGACCACCCCTTTCCACCATCTACCCGGAGCGGACGACGGGGCCCTTCCGCCCCCGGGATGCCCGGCCCACGCCACCGCCGGCAGGGGCCCGGGCGGCCTGCACAGGCTGTACGGGCCCGAACACGAGAACGACCCGATGGGCCTGTACGAGAAGCTGCGCGCCGAGCACGGCCCGGTGGCGCCCGTGCTGCTGAACGACGACGTACCGGCCTGGCTGGTCCTCGGCCACACCGAGAACCAGCACATGACCCGCACCCCGTCGCAGTTCTCCCGCGACTCGCGCCACTGGCGTCTCGTCAAGGACGGCACCGTACCCCCCGACCATCCGCTGGCCCCCATCTTCACGTGGCAGCCCATCTGCGTCTTCGCGGACGGCGCGGAACACGAGCGGCTGCGCGGCGCGGTCACCGACAGCATCGGACGCATCGACCACCGGGGCGTACGCCGCCACATCAACCGCTTCAGCAACCGGCTGGTCAACGAGTTCTGCCAGGACGGCCGGGCCGATCTGGTGAGCCGGTTCGCCGAGCACCTGCCGATGATGGTGATGTGCCAGATCCTCGGCATGGCGGAGGAGTACAACGAGCGGATGGTGCAGTGCGCCCGCGACATGATCAAGGGCACGGCGACGGCGAACTCCAGCAACGCCTATGTGATGGACGTGCTGAGGAAGCATGTGGCCCGGCGCAGGATCACGCCCGAGGAGGACTTCACCACCTGGCTCGTCGAGCACCCGGCCGGTCTCACCGACGACGAGGTGAGCCAGCACCTGCGGCTGGTGCTGATCGCGGCGTACGAGACCACCGCGAATCTGATCGCCAACGTACTGCGCATGGTGCTCACCGACCCGCGCTTCCGCGCCCAGCTCAGCGGCGGTCACATGACGCTGCCCGAGGCGGTCGAGCAGACCCTGTGGGACGAGCCGCCCTTCACCACGATCTTCGGCCGCTGGGCCGTCGGTGACACGGAGTTCGGCGGTCAGCAGATCAAGAAGGGCGACGCCCTCATCGTCGGGCTGGCCGCCGCCAATGTCGACCCGGTGGTACGGCCCGATCCGCACGCCTCGATGCAGGGCAACCGCGCCCACCTCGCCTTCAGCAGCGGACCGCACGAGTGCCCGGGGCAGGACATCGGGCGCGCCATCGCCGACACCGGCATCGACGCGCTGCTGATGCGTCTTCCCGACCTTCAGCTCGCCGTGGAGGAGCACGAGTTGCGGTGGCGCAGTTCGCTCCTTTCCCGGCATCTGATCGCGCTCCCGGCCAAGTTCGCCGCGCGTCCGCCGCAGGATGTCGCCAGTTCCCCGGGGGCGATGACGCGCGCGACACCGCTCCCGGACTGGCAGGTGGAATCGCCGCCCAGGGCGAGCGCGCCGCAGCCCGAACCGGAGCCGGTGCCCCCGTCCGCCCCGATGCCGGCCCCCGCCGCGCCGTCGTCCTCGGCGGCGCAGGCGCAAGCCGTGATTCCGGCTCAGCGCAGGCCGGCGGCACCGAAGCGGATGTGGCAGTCGGTCACCCGCTGGTGGCGCGGTTACTGACTGACAGCTGGTCCCACCACCAGGAGATCGTCGGGAGGGGAAGCGGCTCGAAGCTGTCGTCGGCCGGACGCTGCTTCCACCACCCGTCCGGCTTGCCCTCCGAGGCCGAGGGAACGCTGTAGCGGGGACAGACGGAGGCCCAGTCGAGGTGCCCCCGGATGAACTGGCCGAGCCCCTGTACGTACCGGCGCAGCTCACTGCCCGCGTCCTCGATCACCTGGTCGCGCAGCCGGAGGAAGAGCACCATCACGCGGTCCCGCATGGCCACGGCCTGCTGAAGGGCGTGGTGCGGATCGCAGCCGAGTTCCTGGCACAGGACGTCGATCAGATTGAGGTCGTCGTCGGCCCGCAGCAGCTCCTTGTTGCGGGAGTAGAGATCGTTGTCCCAGCTGACCAGCGTCCAGGTGATCTCGGTGAGTGCCCGGACACGCGGGTCCTCGAGATCGTCGTCGGGTATGGAGTATCCGGCGACGATCTCGATCATCGCGGTGGAGGGAGCCATTCCTATGGCCCTCATCCACAGCGTGACGTAGTCGTCGAGCGAGGGCAGTTCCGGCTTGCGGCGCCAGGCCGCCTCCCACACCAGCCCCGAGGTGTAGACGCGCATGGCGTCGGTCCAGCGGCGGATCTGCCGCCGGGACGCGTACCGTTCCAGCTCCAGCCGGAGTGAACGCAGTGCCGCCGCGTGCGGCGACTCGTCCGGGCGGTGGGCGGTCGGGGCCTCCACGGCCCGTACGATCCGGGCCGTCTCCCGGGCGAGGGAATCCGCGGTGACATAGGTCTCGTCGCACACACCGTCGTCGAACGAGAAGAGCACGGCGTGGAACCTGGCCATCAGGGCGAGCGGGCCGGGCTGCCCGTACGGCATGGTCGAAGCCGTCAGACCGCCGAAGTCGCAGAGTGCGAGTCGCCTGCGCTGATGATCGTCCGCGTCGAGGCTCTGCTGGAGCATCCACCGGACGGTCATGTCGTTGAACGCCTGGGCCGACGGATGAACGACGGACGGGACCGGACAGTAGAAGGGCATGGTCGGTAATGGCTGGCCCAGTCGACGTGGCGAGATTACGGTCATGCTCGGCCTCCTGTTAAGTACCCCGCGTACGCTGGGGCGTATATGCCCATGTTCAACCATCAATAACAATGCAACTGACCCATGCCTGAGGCAAGTTGATCGCCCGTTGACCAGAATTGCAGAAGTCCGCCTTCGGCGCCGCGCCGGGGGTTTTCACGGTCCGTACAGGTGACTGACGCATCAGTCAGCACCTCATCAATGGGCTCAATCCGTTACCGTATATGGGCCCACCTGAACCAGGCGTTGCGTTGTTCTCAACGCGCGGGTACGGTGGCCGACCATGCAGCCGGAGCCAGGAGTACGAGTCGGCGACTGCGGCGGCGAGGTCGCCGGGCGAGTGCGTCAGGTGATCGGCGCCGCCGGCGTGAGCCAGCGCGAATTCGCCCGGCGGATCGTCATGGACCCCTCCAAGCTCTCGCGTTCACTCAGCGGAGCCCGCCGGTTCACCGTGGCTGAATTGGCCCGTATCGCCGACACCGCCGACGTGGACGCGGGCTGGCTGCTCGGGTCCCGTCCCGAGGCCCCCGCCAAGCCCTCCGCCGCACAGCGCGACCGCGCCGCGGCCGTCGCCGCGCCCCCGGGCGGCAGGCCGCTCCAGATCGTACGGGAGACCGTACGGCTGATCGCGGAGCGCGGCTTCCATGCCGTACGGGTCGCCGACATCGCCGAGGCCTGCGCCACCAGCACCGCCGCCATCCACTACCACTTCCCCGGCCGGGACGAGCTGCTGGAAGCGGCCGTGCGCTGGTGCATGGACGAGGACACCGCCCGCCGCGCGGCCCGTATCGCCGACGCCGGGGACACCGGTGACGCCGCGGACGAGCTGCGGCAGCTGATCGAGCTCCAGACGCCGTACACCGAGCAGCAACGGTGGCAGTGGAGCGTCTGGCTCGACCTGTGGGCGGAGGCGGCCCGCTCCACCGCCGTGGGCCGGCTGCACGTCGCGTACTACCGGCAGTGGCGTGCGACGGTCGCCGACGTCCTGCGGCGCGGCATCGGCCAGGGCGTCTTCCGCCCCACCGACCCGGACGCCGCCGCGCTGCGGCTGACCGCGCTGATCGACGGCCTGGCCACCCAGGTGCTCGCCGCCGCACCGGACGCGGAAGCGGGCGCCGCACCGGACGCGGGCACCAGCCCCGAGGACATGCAGGCGGCGCTGCTCGCCTACGTGGACGCCACCCTGTCCGCCCCCGTCCACCGCGGCTGAACCGAACCCCTTACATCCCCCCACCCACCGCCCCCCCACTCGCGGGCGGCGACGGCGGCATGGCGCACATGCTGGACCACTTCGGCCCGTCGCTGAAGTCACCGTGGACACGGCTCGAAGCACCGGAACTGGACAAGGAGCTGTACGACGCGGTGGTCTCCGGCTGCGACGAGGCGGCCGGCGGCCGCACCATCGCAGACCTGGTGGCGCAGCGGGACCAGGGCGTCATCGACGTACTGCGGGCGACCGGCCGGCTGGAGAAGTGAGATGAGCGAGCCCCTCCCCCTCCTGCACCAGACCGTGCGGCCCGAGTGGATCGATTACAACGGCCACATGAGCGAGGCCTTCTACGTCCTGGTCTTCGGGTACGCGACGGACGCCATGATGATCGAGACCGGCCTGCACTCCTCGTACCGGGAAAGCACCGGCTGCTCCCTCTACACGGTCGAGGCGCACATCCGCTATCTGCGCGACGTCGCGGAAGGTGCCCACCTCGCCGTCCGCACCCGGATCCTGGGCGCGGACGCGAAGAAGGCACGTTTCGCCCATGAGCTGTACGTCGTCGGCACGGCGGGCGCGGCCCCCGCCCCGGACGCCGCTCCCGTGGCGACGACCGAACTGCTCGCCGTCCACGTCGACCAGAAGGCGGGCCGCGCGGCCCCGTTACCCGACGCCGTCCGCGAGCGGCTGACGGCACTGGCCGAGGAGCCTCCCGCGTGGGCGGGGCGCTCCATCGCGGCGGTCCCTTCCCAGCCGCCCGCCTGACGGCCAGTCAGTCCCGGGTGTGCTCGCGGTAGACGTCGAGTTCACCGTCCTGGCCGACGGCCGGCACCGTGCGCAGCGGGCCGCCGACGCGCTCGTGGCGGACCTCGGCGCCGGAGCCCAGTGCCCGCACCCGCACCTGATTGCGTACGCCGCGCAGCACGGCACTCATGGGGCCGGTCGAAGACGGAAAGGCACAGCGTGCGGCGGTCGGCCGACAGGGTGGACGGGCCGTAGAAGTGACCGTGCGGAAGACCGCGGCCCGTGCCGTACACCGCCTGCTCGTGGCGGCCGGCCCAGTCCCCAGCGCTTCGAGGCGCCGCGCCTGCTCGGGCAGGACCGTGCCGTCCGGTGTCACCTCCCCGTCGAACGCCCCTCAGGCCCCCGGACCGGGGTCGGGCCTGACCGGTTCAAGGATGCCGGCGCGGGCCGCTTCGAGCTGGGCGGCGAACGCAAGGCCCAGGAAGAGCGCGATGCCCGTGAGGTTCGCCCAGAGCATCAGGGCGACGAAGGCGGTGAGCGGCCCGTAGACGGCCCCGAAGGAGCCGCTCTTGGCGACGTACAGGGCCAGCAGCCAGGTCGCCACCACCCACAGCGTCAGGTGTACGGCGGACCCGACGGCGAGCCAGGTGTAACCGGGCTGGTCACGCCGGGGCGCCCAGCGGAAGATCACCGCCGACGCCAGCAGCGCCAGCAGGACACCGACCGGGGCCTTCAGCGCCCCCCACACGTCGAGCAGGGACGCGGGCCACCCGAGCGCCTCGACCAGCGACTCCCCCACCGCTTCACCGGCGACGAGGGACAGAAAGCCCAGCACCATCGGTATACCGGCGCCCAGAGCCAGCAGCAGGCTCCGTCCGTACTTCATGAGGAAGGGCCGGTCCCTCTCAATCCCGTAGATACGGTTGCTGCCGCGCTCGATCTGTCCCATGGCCGAGGTCAGGTTCAGTATGGCGAAGCCGAGCCCGAGCCACATCGCGACCGCGATCGACGTACTGCCGCCGGCGCTACGCCGGGTGTCCGCGAGGGCCTCTTCGACCAGTTCGTTGCTGGCACCCGGCACGATGTGCCCGAGCGTCAGCTCCACGACCCGCCCCACACTGTCGGTGTGCACGGACGCGGCGACGCCCACGAGGGCGATGGCGAACGGCACGATGCCCAGCACCACCTGGAAAGCCAGCGACCGCGCGTGGCTGAACCCGTCCGCGTACCGGAAACGGGAAAAGGCATCGAGGAACAGCTTGCGGCCTCCGTAATGCCGCAGAGCCATCAGGGCCTCGTCACCGGAGAGTTCCTCTCCGATCATGTCCCGAGTCTGGGGGACATGCACCACAGTTCCCATCGGACGCCTGCTTTCACTCAAATTTGCTGTTCGGACCAGCTCCGGTCCTGAGAATACGATCCCTGAACGCAAAAAAGCCCCGGTCTCTGGACATAAGTCCAGGGACCGGGGCATAAAATTTGTTCGGCGGTGTCCTACTCTCCCACAGGGTCCCCCCTGCAGTACCATCGGCGCTGAAAGG
>NZ_JBSFUB010000155.1:0-10740 GCF_053591575.1 Streptomyces altiplanensis
ACGGCGCTGCCGGTCTGGGCGTACACCACCAGCGGGAGGTCCTGCTTGCGGCAGTGCTCGATGATCCGGTCGAAGCTGCCGTTGACGAGGGTCATACCGGTGGCGACCACGGCGTCCGCCTCGGCGAGGACCTGCGCCATGTCGTCGGTGACGGGGTCGCCCCAGTGGGTGGTGCGCAGGTTGAAGTCGCAGGGCAGTGGGACGCCGCCGTCTTCCTCGTGCTGCCGGCGGAACCGCACGCGGTCTCCGCCGACTCCCGGTACGCCGGTGACGGCTTCCGCGACGCGGTACGCCGGGTCGCCGGCCACCTGTTGGGCGAGGGGACCGGCACCGGGGCCGCACCGGCGTCCGCCACGGAGCTGGCCGACACCCTCCGCTCAGGCCTGGGCCTGCGGCAGCGCTGGACCGCGCCCGCCACGGACACCACCCGAGCCGCCGAGACCGGCACGGAACCGGTGCCGGTGCCGGTGGCGCAGTCGGGGACCGGCGCCGACCTGCCCGACTTCGGCATGGCGATGCCGGACGACCCCGGCCCGGCCACCAGCGGCTTCGACATGACCGATCCGGATCCGGCCGTCCCGGACATGACCGCGCTGGACACGAACGGCGGGCAGCCGGGTCTGGAGTGACCCCCGTGCGGCCTCCGGCATGCCGACCCCGTGGAAGCGATTGCCGTCCGCCGCGCGTGAGAGCGGGTCCGCGTCCCTGTACGGCGTGTCCTGGACGACGGAAGGCGTGCTGGATGTCTGGAAAAGCGGCCGCGGGCCTCGCTGTGGAAGCGGAGGAGCGGGGTGAATTCTTTCCAGGTGCCGATGGTGCCCTCCCCCCCGGTGCGAACGGGGAGGGCACCTGTTCACTCTTCCCTGTCTCCGGCAGGGGAGTGGTCAGCGGTCCGCGGAGCTGCCGCGAACTACGCAGGAACGGTTGCTCTCCCAGCCCCAGCCGTCCCCGTCGGAGTCGGAGGAGCTGCCGTTGACGCAGTACGGGTACCCGTTCGGGGCCGTACCGCCGCCGGCGCCGCCCGTGCCGCCGTAGACGGTGGCCGGCTTGGAGGTCGTGGAGATTCCGTTGACACCGTTGAAGAACCGGCTGCCCCAGCTGGTCAGGGAGTTCGCGTTGAAGCCGTTGACCAGGTCGAGGTACTCGACGCCGCTGCCGTTGCCGCTCCAGGACCAGCCGAGGTACCCCAGTTTCAAGGACTGCGCGGTCGCCATGATCGCGTCCTCGTGCGGGTTTCCGTCACTGTGCTCGTCACCGAACTCTCCCACCACGATGGGCAGCCGGTTGTTCACGAAGTGGTTCAGGTAGCCCTGCACCTCTGCGGCGGTGTCGTACACCCCGTACATGTGGACCGAGAAGATGGTGTTGCGGTCCGGGTCGGAGCCGAAGACCGAGGCCGCGTTGTTCCGCATGGTGTTCGACCAGTCCTGGCCCCAGTTGGGGGCGTCCACCATCAGGGCGTGGTGGACGCCGGCGTTGCGCAGCTTGCCGATCGCGCTCTTGGTGGCACCGGTCCAGGCGCTGGGGTTGTTGTTGCCGAACGGCTCGTTGCCGATGTTGACGATGACGTAATTCTCCTGGCCCGCCAGTGCGCTCTTGACGCTGAGCCAGTAGTCCGCGGCCTTGTCCAGGGAAGTCGCGGCGCCGTCTTCGCCGTAGCCGGTCGTGTCGTGCACCTCGAGTACGCAGATGAGCTTGCTCGCCTTGCACGTGCTGATCAGGGACGAGACCTCCGCAGTGCTCGTCCGGGTCCACCGGTGGCCGCTGCTGAGGACGACACGGGCGGTATTGGCGCCCTTGGCGGCGATGCCGGCGATCGAGCTGGTTCGCTCCGGATACCAGGCGTGTGCGTGATTGACACCACGCATCACGAATTCGTTGCCGTTGGCCTCATACACGCGCCCGTTGCTGACGTGGATTCCGGTGGCGGCCTCGGCCTCGCCGACGGGCCCGAATACGGGCAGCAGTAGGCCGGCCAAGGCGGCGATTACAGCGCCGACGGCCGTGAGCAGGGTGCCTCGCGGCGGCTTGTTCATGTCTCTCCTCGGGGGCATTCCAGTGGGGGATCGGCCTGCCTTGCCTTGACGCCGCCGGCACGTGGAGAGCGCCCCGTGGTGCAGGCGTCTCCCGTGTGCCCGGCCGATGGGGATGGCGGCCGGAACCGGCGGCATGACCGATGAAATCGCAGGGTCTCGGAGGTCCGCCCCGTCGCCCTTTGCCGGAGGTGGTCGGCTGGACAACGTTGTCAGAGTACGAGAAGCCATTCAGTGAAACGTGCGGGAGGACCGCCGTGGTACGGCAAGGACACACTCTCGCGCTGGTCCGCAGGCCGGATGTCCCCCCTATGAGGCACTCCGTGTTGTTGCCATGTCAATAGAAGTCTCAACGGTATTTCACGTCACAGGCAGTACGGGCACCGACCGGGAGATAAACCACAGCTAAAACGAATCGGTTCGGTTGTGGCAGTTGCCATCCCCAGGATTTCCCTCTACGGTCTTGCCCTGTTCCGAGCAGGGAATGAACGCCGTTGCCCATGGAATTGCGGGTGAGGGGCCGCAGAGCCCCGACTGGGAAAGCCTTGCTATAAGGCTGACTTCGGGTTTCGACGGCGTCCGCCGGGGCGAGGGCGAGCGCCGGTGCCATGGGCCATCCCGCTGTATCGTGCCGTCTTTACGACCGGCGGGCTCAAGGACCCGGCGGGTTCCGCGGACCGCGCGGCCAGTTCCGGACCGGCCGGTGAACCCGGTGTGGCTCATGCCGTCGTGCCGGCCGCCGGTCCGGAGGCCGGTGTGGGCGTCATGCGTCGTGTTCGGTGATGGGCCGGTTCCGCGAGGGCCTCGGTGGCATCGGTCCCGCTGACGGCACCGGTGGGACCGAGGCCACCCGGCCGCTCGTCCAGCACTGAGCCCGGGGAGGCGGGGCGTTCCTCAGGCCGGGGTGATTCCCTGGCTGATACCGCCGTCGACATGCAGCTCCGTGCCGGTCGTGAACGTGGCGTCGAAGGCGAGGAAGAGAACCGCGCGTGCGAACTCCTCGACCGAACCATGGCGTTTCATGGGAGTGATCCGGTCGCCCTCCCGCAGGAAGGCCTCCCTCTGCTCCGCGGTGAAGTCCGCGACCGCCATGGTGGGGGTTCTGATGTAACCGCCGCTCACCGCGTTGACCCGTACGTTTCTCGGGAGCAGCTCGGCGGCGAACACCTGGGTGAAGGAGCGGACCGCCGCCTTGGCTCCGGAGTACGCCGCCATGCCCGGGTAGCCCATCACGTTGGCCACCGACGTGCTGTAGACGATCGAGCCGCCCTCCCTGATCAGGGGCGCCAGCCGTTGCGTGCTGAAGAACGCGCCCTTGGTGTTGACGTCGAAGGTGCGGTCGTAGGTGGTCTCCGACACCTCTTCGAGCCGTTCCAGATAGGAAGTCCCGGCATTGACGTGCAGGAAGTCGATGGTGCCGAGCTTCTCCTCCACCTGAGTGCCGAGTTCCGCGATGTCGGCCATGCTCGTGATGTCGGAGCGGACCGTGTGGGCGGCCGGGCCGAGACCGGTTCTGACGGCTTCCAGGTTCTTCTCGTCATGGCCGGTCAGCAGCACCTCTGCCCCGCCGCTGAGCAGTGCCTCGACCACGCCCCGGCCCATTCCGTGCGTGCCGCCGATCACGACGGCCTTCTTTCCCCGGTACGCGGTGCTCATGCCGTCTTCCTCAGCGACTCGACCGCCCGGGAGAGACTGGCGGCCCCGTGGCCCTGCGCGATCTGGTGCTCGAAAAGGGACTGGAGGGGGGCGAGCAGGTCCACACCGATGCCCTGGGCCTTGGTCGCGGTCAGGATGTTGGCCAGTCCGACGGCATTGATGTCCAGGTTGGACGTCTCGGTGGTGTAGTCCCCGGAGTCGATCTCCTGGGCGAAACCGGGCAGGGCGGCGGCGGCCGCGTTCAGCCAGGGCACCAGCAGGGCTGTGATCTCGGCGGCTTTGATCTGCGCCGAGTCGCCCAGGGCAACCGACTGGAAGAACCCCGCGAACATCCCGTACATGCCGCTGAGCAGCGCGACATCGTAGACCGACGCGAGGCCGGCGTCCGCGCCGACGAACGTGCCGGTGCCAAGGAGGTCCAGCTGCTCGCGGTACGTCTCGAACACGGAGGCCGAGCCGCTGTAGAGGACGAACGCTTCGGGCGTCCCGATGGTCTGCGGCACCGCGTAGACCGCACCGTCCAGGTACTCCGCACCGCGGCCGGCCGTCCAGGCGGCCAACTCGCGGGCCGGCTCGGGGGTTCCGGAGGTGAGGTTGACCAGGACACGGCCGGTGAGGGTGTCCGCGGCCGGAACGAGGACCTCTCGTACGGTCTCGTAGTCCAGCAGGCAGACGACGACGAGACCGCCCGCAGCCAGGGCTTCGGCGGCCGTTGCCGCCCGGACCGCGCCCTTGGCGACCAGACGGTCCGCCTTGGCCTGCGAACGGTTCCACACGGTCGTGGGGTGGCCCTGCTGCAGGAAGGCGGCGGCCAGCGCTTGGCCCAGGTTGCCCAGACCGATGACCGTGACGGGCTGCTTGGAACCGGTGTTCATTTCGCTCCTCCGTTGCGTTGGCGGCTTGTGGTCACACCTTGCCGGGGGAGCCTGCCGATCGGCTGTCGGCCGGCTGTCGGTCCACAGCGGTCGCTCCGACAGGGCGGTACGGAGGCCGGGCTAGGGTGAGGCCATGCGATTCGGGGTCCTTGGTCCGCTTGCGTTGTGGAAGGACGACGGCGAGCCGGTGGCCGTCCCCGGGGCGAAGGTCCGTGCCTTGCTGGCCCAGCTGCTGGTGCACCCGGGACGCCCGGTGTCCGTCGAGCGGCTGGTGGACGATCTGTGGGGCTCCGCCCTGCCGGACGATCCCGGCAACACCCTTCAGGGAAAGGCTTCTCAGCTGCGCCGGGTCCTGGAGAGGGCCGGACCCGGCGGCCGTGAGCTCGTGGTCTCCGGGGCATCGGGGTACCTGCTGCGGGTCGGAGCCGAGGCCGTCGACGCGGGTCGGTTCACCGCTCTCCTGGACCGGGCGCGGGCCGCCGACGCACTCCACGCGAAGGCGGCGCTGCTGTCCGAGGCCCTGGAGCTGTGGCGGGGTGAGGCGTTCGCGGACTTCGCCGCCGAGCCCTTCGCCCGTGCGGCGATCAACCGGCTCGAGGAGGAACGGCTCACCGCGCTGGAGGAACACGCCGAGGCGAGACTGCAACTGGACGACGGAAACAGGAACGCGCACGGGAACGGGTACGGAAACGGGCATGCCGCGCTCGCCGGTGAACTCGGCGGTCTGGTGGCCCGGTACCCGCTCCGGGAACGGCTCCGCGCCGTACAACTGCGCGCCCTGTACCGGGCGGGGCGCCAGACCGAGGCGCTCGACAGTTACGAGGATCTGCGGCGCCGGCTCTCCGGCGAACTCGGCCTGGAGCCGGGCAACGAACTGGTGAACCTGCACCAGGCAATCCTGCGGCAGGACCCCGCACTGGACGCACCCCGTCCTGCCGGTACGAACCTGCCCGCCCCTGTCGCGGGGATCGTCGGCCGGGAGAACGCCGTTCTCGGCGTATGCCACCTGCTCGGTTCCTCCCGTCTGGTGACGCTCACGGGGCCGGGCGGGGTGGGGAAGACACGGTTGGCCGTGGAGACCGCCGGGCAGGCCGCCGCCGGCCGTCCCGACGGTGTGTGGTTCGTCGAGCTGGCCGGGCTCGACCCGTCACCGGGCCAGGGTGCGGACGTGAACGCGGATGCGGACGCGGACGCGGTGTGCGCGGTGGCCGGAGCCGTGATGAGGGCCCTCCACATCACGGAAGCGGGCGAGGCCGGTGAGCAGGTCTCCCCGGTGGGCCGGCTGACCGGGGCCCTGCGGGGCAGACGTCTCCTGCTCGTCCTGGACAACTGCGAACATCTGGTGCATCCGGTCGCCGAACTGGCCGGGACATTGCTGCGGGACGTACCGGGACTGACCATCCTGGCGACCAGTCGGGAACCTCTCGGGGTCGGCAGCGAGCGGGTGTGGCCGGTGCCGCCGCTGGAACCGCCCAGCGCCGTGGACCTGTTCATGGAGCGGGCCGGCACCGCGCCCGGTTTCACCCTCGACCCGGACAACGCCGAGGCCGTCGCCGTCCTCTGCGGGCGTCTGGACGGCATTCCGCTGGCATTGGAGCTGGCGGCCTCCCGGGTACGGACCATCGGCGTACACGGCCTGGTGGCCCGCCTGGCCGACGACAGGTTCCGGTTGCTGGCGGGCGGAACCCGGACCGCGCCGGCCCGGCAGCGGACCCTGCGGGCGGTCATCGACTGGAGCTGGGAGCTGCTGACGGCCGCGGAGCGCATCGTGCTGCGCCGGCTGTGCGTCCACGCCGGGGGCTGCACCCTGGAGGCGGCCGAAGCGGTCTGCGCCGGAGACGGCGTGAAGGCCACCGAGGTACTCGATCTGCTGGCACGTCTGGTGGACCGGTCGCTGGTTGTGCTGGACGACCGTGCGGAAGGCCCGCGGTACCGGCTGCTGGAGTCGGTGAAGGAGTACGGCCTGGAGCAACTGCGGGCAGCGGGCGAGGCCGAGGCCGTACGAGAACGGCACAGCCTGTACTACACCGAACTGGCCGTCCGGGCCCAGCCCTTGCTGCGAGGGCCCGGGCAACAGCGCCAGCTGCGGCGGCTGGACCAGGAGAGCGCCAACCTGCGCCGGGCGTTCGCCTGCGCCGTACAGCGGGGAGCGGCGGACCAGGCGCTGCGGACGGTCAACGCGCTGGCCTGGTACTGGGTACTGCGCGGCCGCCTCGCTCAGGC
This sequence comes from Streptomyces altiplanensis, assembly GCF_053591575.1. Taxonomy (NCBI): domain Bacteria; kingdom Bacillati; phylum Actinomycetota; class Actinomycetes; order Kitasatosporales; family Streptomycetaceae; genus Streptomyces; species Streptomyces altiplanensis. The sequence continues at coordinate 6,788 of NZ_JBSFUB010000155.1, forward strand.
CCGGGGGGCCCTGGACACAGCCCTCGCCGCGGCCCCCGCACAGCTCACGCCCGAACGCGCCCTGGCCATGGCCTGGCAGACGGGCATCGCGCTGCTGGAAGGCACCGCAGCCGACGGAGCGGAGCGGATCCGGGAGGTCCTTGCGGCGTACGACGAGGTCGACGACGCTCCGGGGCAGGCCACGGCACTGTGGTTCCTGGGGGCCGCGCAGATGGGTTCCGGTGATGTGGGCAGCGGGGAGGCACTGGTGGACCGGGCCCTGCAGGGCTTCCGCGCGCTGGATGACACCTGGGGAACGGCGGCGGTCCTGAGCGTACGGGCAAGGCACGCGATGGCCCGTGGGGACCTGGACGCGGTCGGGCGCGACGGGGAGCTGAGCGCCCGTCTCTTCCAGGAGGCCGGCGACCAGTGGGGGCAGTTGCAGACGGTCTTCCCGCTGGCCGCACTGAGCGAGATCACCGGTGACTACGCACGGGCCGCGCGGCTGCAGCGGGACGGGCTGGCCATCGCCGAGCGGCTCGGACTGTGGACGGAGGCCGCCAAGCGGCTGTCCGGCCTCGGGCGGCTCGCCCTGCTGACGGACGACTGCGCGCAGGCCCGCACGTATCACCGGCGGGCGCTCAAGCTGGCTCGCGAGCAGAATTTCAGGTCCGGGCAGGTCGACGCCGAGATCGGGCTCGGGCTCGGAGCCCGCAGGGAGGGCGACTACGACCTGGCCGAGACCCACATGCGCGGTTTGCTCTCGTGGTTCCGAGAAGTGGGTTACGGGCCCGGCACCTCGCTGGCCCTGGCCGAACTGGGTTTCGTCGCGGAGCTGCGCGGCGACGCTGCCGCCGCCCGGGCTCTGCACGCGGAGGGCTTCGCCACAGCGCGTGAACTCGGCGACCCGCGCGCCGTGGCCCTGGCCCTGGAGGGACTGGCCGGCGCGAGAGCCGTGGCCGGGGAGTACCGGCAGTCGGCGGCTCTGCTGGGCGCGGCAGCGGCGGCCCGGAGGTCCGTCGGCGCTCCGCTGCCGCCCGCCGAACGACGGGACGTGGACCGTGTCGGGGCCGCGTCACGCGAGGCCCTGGGAGAGGACGCCTTCGCTGCCGAGTTCGACCGTGGCACCTTGCTGGACCTCGACCAGGCGCAGGCCCTGGGCACCGGCTGACCGGGATCTTCCGTGCCGGCGCCGGCGCCGACACCGATGCCTACGCCGAAACCGCGCAGGCGATCGGCGCCGCACCCGAGGCGTCCGGTGCCCATGGCTGCGGGCGCCTCGGGTCCCACCCCTGGTGTACGAGAGACCTGGACGGGAAGCGGTCCCTTGGGACGTCGGGCAGGAGCAGTGGGTGACCGGGGGTCTGGCGTTCCCGTCCGGCGACCGGTCACCACCACCGAGCGGGGGCGGCAGTGCGGAGTGGGGCAGGCGGGGGAGCGCTGCCCCGCCAAGAAGGCCGGCTCTCGCACGCGTTGCGACGCTGGAGCGGCTGTGCGGGCCTGGCCCGCGAGGTGTGCGACGCCGCCTGCCGGGGCGGTCCGCCGCTGGAGACGGCCGGGCCGCACGACGAGGGGGCCACGGTCCTGCCTCCGCTGCCCGTGGCGGACGAGCGACTGGAGCAGGGCCTCGGGATGCCCGACGAGGCCGTCGCCTCGGTGGTCGGCGTACGGACCCTCGCGGCCTGACCGGATCCGGGCGCCCCGGATCCTGGACGAACACCTCCCCGGCGGCGCACCGGCCGCGGGGCCGACGAACGGAGAGCGGATGTCGGTCGACCTCGTCGGCTTCCTCGGCGTGGTGCTGGTGGCGTACGTGGTTCCCGGGCCGGACTTCCTCGTGGTGGTGAGGTCGGCGGCCGAGCACCCGTCGAAGGGGCGGGCCGCGGCGCTGGGTGCCCAGGCCGGGCTGTGCGTGCACATGCTCACCGCCGCCGCCGGGCTGTCGGTGATCGCCGCCCGCTCCCCCTGGTCTACGACGCCATCAAGCTGCTGGGCGCGGCCTACCTGGTCTACCTGGGCGTACGGGCGGTGCGGGCCGCCCGGCGGTCCGCCCGCGAGCGGCCCGCCGGGCGGGAGGCGACCGGCGGCCCGGAGGCGACCGGCGGCCCGGAGGACGGCCCCCCTCCGCAGGCCCCGGCAGAGGGCGGACCCGCCCAAGGCCGGTGGCGGTCCGGCTTCACCCAGGGATTTCTCACCAACGTGCTCAACCCCAAGGCGGCGTTGTTCTTCCTCAGTATCCTGCCGCAGTTCGTCGACGGCGGCGGCTCGATGACCCGGCAGATCTTCTTCCTCGGCATCCTGGACGTCCTCATCGGCATCGTCTACTGGTTCGCCCTGGTCGCCGTCGCCGCGCGGCTGCGAGCGCTGCTCGCCCGTCCGGAGGTCCGCCACCGCTGGGAGCTGACGACCGGCTGGCTCTTCATCGCCATCGGCATCGGCGTCGCCGCGGCCGCCTGACCCCGGCCGGTGACCGGCCCCGGGCGCGGCGCGACACGCCGTGACGCGCAGCCGCTCTTCGGCTCCGGGCAACGGGGCCCGCCCGACAGGTGATCGGGCGGGCCCGTTCCGGTCATCCGGCCCCGGCTCACTCACGCACAGGCCGGGCCCGGCCGAGGGGCAGGGCTAGCACCTCGCGGAGGACGGCAGGTTGGCGTACTTGTTGCCCGAGAAGTAGATCGCGCTGGAATAGCCCCACCGGCCACTGCTGTTCCTCGCGTAGATCCACACGTTGTTGGTGGTGCCCTCGGCGGTCACCGACTCGCCGATCCTCCAGCAGCTCACCGTGTAGGAGGTGTCCGCATAGAGCCGGCCTATCAGCTCGTAGCCCCCGGACGGACCGGTCCGGTGGTTCACCGTCTTCCAGACCTCGCGGCTGTACAGGGCCCTCACCTGGACCGGGTCGGCCGCCGGAACCCCCTCTGCCCGCTGCGTGGAAGCGGCGGCCGGCGCCGCACCGGCCGTGCCCAGGATTCCCGCGAAAGCGATCGCCCCCGCTCCGACAGCGACTGCCGTACGCCTCTTGAGAGTTCGCATGCTGTTCCTCCTGCGTCATGGTTCCCGGTGGCGCGGACACGCCCACAGCCCTGCGCTGTTGAGCAACCATGACCGGTCTCGGCCGGCCCCGGCCATGATGTTTCGGCTCACCACAAAAGCTGAGCTCATAAGGGGGAACAAGATGCTCCGCATCCACTTCAAAGATGCCGACTTGGGCGCGGTCCGCGTCGCCGCCGCGCCGAATCCGCTCTGGGAGATCGCCACCAGCCTGCACCGTCTCCAGACCCGGGACGGCCGTTGGGCCTACGCGGGCTGGCACAGGACCGTCTTGACCCGGCTGCGGGAGAAGGGGCTGGGCCGAGCCCTCCGCACGATTCTCCTGCCGCTTTTCCCCCGCGCCGCCTACTTCCCGGACTTCCTGACCCCGGGGCGGGGCGTCGACGGTCTCGCCGCGGGGCTCGACGCGATCCTGGAGACCTCCCCGCAGCGGGTGTCGGAGGAGCTGGCCCGGCTCGCCCGTACCGTCGGGGCGCCTCCGTGGGCAGCGCGGCTCACCGAACTGGAGGAACGCAGGGAACTCGTACGCGTGCTGCGCGCGTACTACGACGTCGGCATCGCACCGTACGCCGAGGACATCCGCTCCCGTTTCGACGCCGAACGGGCCTCGCGCTGCCGCGGGTTCCTGGACGACGGTGTCGACGGCCTCCTCGGCGGTGCGGGCCCCCTGATGCGCTGGCAACGGCCCGTGCTGCGGGTCGAGTATCCGCCCGTGAACCGGGATCTGCGGCTGAACGGGCGCGGTGTGACGCTCGTCCCCACGTACTTCTGCTGGCGCACTCCGAACAGCCTGGCCGATCCGGAGCTCCCGCCCGTCCTGTGCTACCCGGTGCTCCGGCGCGCCGGTACCCCGCCTCCGGGCCACCGGCTCGCCGGCGATCCGTCCGTACCCCTGACGACGCTCCTCGGGCGGACCCCGGCGG
>NZ_JBSFUB010000156.1:0-10494 GCF_053591575.1 Streptomyces altiplanensis
GGCGCGTCTTCCGTAGAGCCCGCTGCAGCCCCAACCGCATGACGGTCATCGCCGCTGCCGTCCTCACCCTGGAGCGTCAACGCTGAAAACGCTCAATGGCTATACACCCAATGTGTGTCCTACCCCGGCTTGGCAGTGGAACAGCGCCGCCAGCTCGCGGCCGTCGGACTGACTGAGCAGACTGTCGCAACCGCCCGCCCCAACCCCGCCACCCACAGGCCGTCCCTGGAGACCGGCCTCTACTACGCCCGCTCCTACGCGGCACTGCACGGCGACCTCAATGCATCGCCCTCCGACCGGCACGAGGGCTTCCCCGTCGGAAGCTGGCTGGCCCGCCAGCGGCACCAGGCCAGCCTTCACACCGCCAAGTTCGCCGCGCCCTACCCGGCCGACCCGCTGCTGGCCGCCATCGACCCATGGTGGAACCCACCGTGGAACGGGGACTGGCAGATCAACCACCGCGCCGCCCGCAAACTCGTAGAGAACGGAATCAAACTCCTCCCTGCACAAGGCTTCCCCGGCACCCCCGACTGGACTGGGCAGTGGCTCTACACCCAGTGCGTCGCCTACCAGAACCTCCACCCGGGGCAGCAACACAGGCTCGCGCAATTCGGCATCACCACCGCGAACTCCTGCACCGCACGGCCCCGTCGCGTCACCCAGCAAGCATCATTCGACACCGGCCTTGCACACGCCCGCTCCTACGCCGCCCGACACGGACACCTTGCCGTGCCCAGAAGCGCGAACCACCACGGCTACCAGCTGGGGACATGGCTCGCCCACCAACGCAAACGGGCCGCCAACGGCCGACTCCCCCACCGTCGCGCCGAGGCCCTCGACGTCCTTGACTCATGGTGGAACCCATCCTGGGGCCTACCATGGCAAATCACCTACCATGCCGTCAGAAACGAGAGCCACGGCCACGCTCTGAACGCGGCCGCAGGTTTCCCCGGACTCCCTCCAGCCGCCATCAGATGGCTGCTCACCCAGTGCATCAACTATGACGACCTCCACCCGGGCCAGCAGGAACTCCTGACCGACCTCGGCATAACACCCCAGGACGCACACGCCGCCCGCCCCCAGCAGGAAACACGCACGCGCCGCAGAACCGGCGCCAGCCGGTCGCGCCCCACAACCGTCTCGTCATCCATCGACGGCGGCCTGCCCTACGCCCGCTCCTACGCACACACTCACGGCGGACTCGGCACCGCCCACTACACCACCGAACACGACGGATTCCCCCTGGGCTGGTGGCTGTACGAGCAGCGCAAACGAGCCGTCGCCCACCTACGCCGCACCGGCCGGCCCTGGCCCCACGACACACAGCTCACCGCACTCGACCCGTGGTGGAACCCACCCTGGCGGGCCTCCTGGAACCACAGCTATCACCAAGCCCACACCCACCACACCGCCGGCCACGCCTTCCCCGACACCACCACCAAATGGATCCGCACCCAGCAACGCGCCTGGAACCAGCTCCACCCCCACCAACAACACCTCCTGACCACCCTCGGCATCCACGAACCCACACCCCTGATCAGCTACAACAGCCGCCCAACGAAACTGACCGGCCAACCAATAGAACTGACCAACGAACCTACGGCCACCCCGAAGTAGGAAACCCACAGCTCACAGACCCCGCCCAGCCCCAGCCCGCAAGCAACGTCAAGCCCCTCGCCAACACAGAGCACGCCGCCAGCCCCAACCAGCCAACTGATCAGACCAGCTCAACACCCCGGACACCGATCAGATTGAACGAGCCACGACAGCCGGGCTTGCCCGGGCAGACCGGGCTGGCCGCGTCGCCGACGCCGCCTACACCGCCCTTGCCGCCGGTGCCGCCGAGTGTGGCGCCGCCGCCGGTGCCGCCGGCACCGCCGTTGCCAAGGGGGCTTTGGAATGCATGTTCTGCCCTCACCGGGCCAGTGCCGGGCCATCGAGGAGATCGTGAGAGCCGTCCGGGAGGGACACGACCACCGGATCGGGGTGCTGCTGGAGGAGTTCACCGAGGACGCCGGCCTTCCCTCCCTCCTCGCCCTGCGCCAGGCTCTCGAGATCAGCCGACAGCTCCCGCACGAGTAGGGCGGGGGCGGGAGTACAGAAGCCGGGTTGTGGCGTACCGGCCCCTGCAGGAGGGGGCCGGTACGCCGCGTGGCACGTACCCGGCCCGCTGCCCGTATGCGGTTGCGTGCCTCATGGGGACATCGGGTGGCGCCAGGCCCGCACCACGCTGCTCGAGGCCGTCACACGCCACCACCACGCTCACCTGCTCGCCGCCATCGTCGAGCTCGGCGGTGAGCTGGAGCTCCCAGCTACCCGTAACGGGCGCTTCAGGGGCGCGGTCATCCCAGAAGGCTGCGCGGTCAGCGCCGGCCGCCGCCGATGCGGCGGTCGTCGGCCAGTCCGGTCAGCGGGCCGAACTCGCGGGCAAGCTGGTTCCACGTCAGAACCTCGCCACAGCGGGCCGGGAACTCCTTCGGGTTGAACTCGGGCATGGTCCAGGTGCCAGTGCCCCGGTCCCGCAGCCACAGGTCCCCCTCACCGTCGACCACAGTCGGCGGGACCGGTACGGGCTCGGCCTGATCGGTGGGCTCCCAGGTGACCCGGCCCGGGTGGGAAACGCGGCGCAGCTCGGTGGTGGCCAGCCGCGCGGCCAAGTCACGGGTGGACTCTTCGGCGTCCTTGACCGACGCGAGTCGGAATGCATCGTCAAGTACGGGCAGGGCTGGATTCTTGCTGCGCTTTGAACTCATACGCTGACTACCTCCGGTGGGGGGCGTCACATCCGTTATGGCACCCCGTAGAGGAACACGGTATCCGAGGCGGGAGCCGGGCCGGCTACGACCACTGTCCAGGTGGAGGCGCTGGCACACCGGGCGGTGGGGCTAGGTGGTGAGCTGGTCCTGGACGTGGCGCAACCCGTGGTGGTAGCGCTCAGATATGGCGGTCCGGGTCTGAGAAGGTGAGGCCGCCGGGGGCGAGCGGACGTCGGGCCGGGGCGGGTGCGGGCTCGGGCTCACCGGGCGGCTGGCGGAAGTCGGCGCCCTGCTCGACCGGCATCAGCCGGCGCCCACCCGCCTGGGCGGGTATTCGCCTCCAAGTGCCGCATCACCGCGGTGAGCATCGCCGTGCGCCTGGGCTCCGCCGCCCGCTCCAGCAGCGCCGCCTTCGACCCCAGCACGTACCGGGCCAGCACCGCCATCCGGTTCCTACCGACCGGCAACCAACTGACCTGGCCGGTCACCAAAAACGTCAGCGCCAGATCGGCATCCATGTCACCACCCGAACCACTCACAACAACCCACTGAACAGCAAAGACTCCGCACCTACGCACTGACCTCACAATGCCGAACCACCACCGACAAAAACCCGCAGATCATCATCCTGGTCCACGCCGTCACCGCGCCGCGCACCAGCTGGTGCGTCATGCGCGCCCCGGCGACCGAGACGCAGGCGCCGGCGCCCGTACGCGATCCGGACTGGGTCGCCAACCGCTCTCGTGGGGAGCACGAGTAGACGGAAGGTCTCCGACTCCCTTACTGGCAATCGACCCGCTAGAGGACTTCGACAGTGCAAGGCCCGGGCCAGGTGTCCGGGCCTTCGTCGTGCCCCGGAATCTTTCCTCCCGGCCGCTGCTGTCCGGGTCCCGGCTTCCGGCCCTACGGGGTGAAGGAGCCGTGCCCGCCAGGACGAGACGCAAGCACCTGAGTCCTGTCACTGTCCCGCCCGCCATGTCGAACTCATACCGGAAGCAGTACCGATGACCACCCGCCAGGCATCCGGGGCAACACCCGCGCCGATCGCCGCTACGCTGAACACGCCCACCCTGGGTCGGGCCGAAGCCCCACAGGAACGCTCTCCAGAGAGCCGCAGCAGGACCGCCGACCGCGAGGCGCGCGCCACCCCCGTGCGGACGACACCACCACAGGTGTCCGCCGTCTCTGTTCCTCCGCCTCGTAGGAGACTCCCGATGTCTCGGGACCCGCACCCGCACTCCCCCATACCCGCCCGACCCGAACCGCCCGGCCCGGCCAGCGCAAGGGTGCCATCGGAGACCCCGCTGCTGTCGGTGCACGCCGCCGTGGTGTTCCTGGCGGCCGCGGTCATCGGCCTCGTCATGGGCGGCCTCATGTTCCTCCACGACAAGTCCGTGCCCGCGGCCGTCGCGACGAGCCTGGTGGCCGCTGGAGGCAGCATTCCCGTGCTGCACAAGCTGATCGGCTGACTGGTTTTGCAGGTTGGAGCTGACAACATTTGTCGACGGTTTCCGGCAGCACTTAGCGATCACTCAGGTCGAAAATGTCGATGAGAAGTGACAACACCGGAGGCCGTAACCGATCCAGGCTGCGGGCCTGCGGGCGGTGAAGCGGGCGGTGCCTGTCCGCTCAGCGGCTCCGGCTTCGGCTACACCTGCGAGGCGGCCAGCAACTGCAGTGCTTTTTCCTTCAGTTGGGGACTGGCGACGGCGGCGTTGCCGGAGTCGAAGGGGGGCTGGGGGTCGTATTCGACGGCGAGTTGGATCGCCTTGGCCGTGCCGTCGTCTGTGATGAGGGAGGCGAGATACAGGGCCATGTCCACTCCCGCCGACACCCCGGCCGCAGTGATGATCTTCCCTGAGCGTACGTAGCGCTGCGGCAGATAGGTCACGTCGAACGTGGACTGGAGGTATTCGGCGGAAGCCCAGTAGGTCGTCGCCCGCCTTCCGTCCAGCAGCCCGGCCGCGGCGAGGATGATGCTGCCGGTGCACACGGAGGTCGTCCATTGGCTGTGCCGGTGGATCTGGCGGATCCAGCGCAGGAGCGCCTCGTTGTTCATCGCCGCGACGGTGCCGCGGTTGCCCGCGCCCGGCACGAGGAGGACGTCGAGACGGTCCACCTCGTCGATGGACTGCTCAGCGACCACGGCCACGTCTGCCGTGTCTGTGCGGACCGCGCCACGCCGCTCGGCGATCATCGTCACGGTCGCGTCCGGCAGCCGGGACAGCACCTCGGCCGGACCGGTCGGGTCCAGCAGGCTGTAGCCGTCGTACAGCAGGATTCCGATGTTCGGTCCCGCGCCGCCCCGCGGAACGGCGTGCGCCCCGGTCGGGGCCGCAGCCGTGGCGGCGAGCGCGGCCGTGGCCACGGTCCCCCGGAGTACGTTTCTGCGTGTTGTCGAATGCCTCATGGCCCGGCAGTCTTCTGCCTCGGCGCGACGCGCGCAGCCGGCATGTCCGGCATCCTGCGAATCCTGTCCCCCGTGACCCCGTAGTGGTCCAGGAACGCCTGCCGCAGCGTCTCCGCCGACCCGAAACCGCAGCGACGGGCGACCGCCGCCATGGACAGTCCGCTGGACCGCGCCAGACGCGCCGCTGCTTCGGTACGCGCCACGCGTACGGCCTGTGCCGGAGTCGTACCGAGGTGCGCGGTGAACAGGCGTGTCAGGTGCCGAGGGCTGACTCCCGCCCGCGCTGCCAGGGTGGCGGGTGTGAGGTCCTCGGCCAGATGACCGGCGATATGGGACACCAGGTCCCGCACCAGCCGGTTCTCCGGCGGCGGAGCGGCCAGGAACATGGAGATCTGCGCCTGATCGGCTGGCCGGTGCAGGTGCGTGACGAGTTCTCGGGCGACGGCACGAGCCAGCGTCGGCCCGTGGTCGTCCTCGATCAGCGCCAGCGTCAGGTCGAGTGCGCTGGTGACCCCGGCCGAGGTGTAGACGTTGCCGTCGCGTATGTAGAGAGGAGCAACGTCCACGGCCACGGCGGGGTGACGCTCGGCAAGTTGTTTCCCCCACCCCCAATGAGTCGTTACCCGCCGGTGGTCCAGCAGTCCGGCGGCGGCGAGCACATAGGCGCCGGTACAGACAGAAGCCACCCGTCGACTGACTCCGGCCAGTCGGCGCACCTGGCCCAGTAGTGGCTCGTCCGACGCCGCGTCCTCACAGCCGATGCCGCCCACCACGAACAGGGTGTCCAACTGCCCCGCGACCGTCTCCAGCCCCTGCCCCGCTCCCATCAGGATCCCCGCCGAGCTACGGGCGACCCGACGGCCCAGGGTCCCCAGCTCGATGGAGTACGGCGGCTCGGCACCGTACCGGTTGGCGATGTCCAACGCGCCACTGGGACAGGCAATGTCGAGAATCTGCGCACCGTCGTAGGCGACGATCAGCACGCGCCGCTTGTTGTCCATGCCCTGATACCAGCACATCCCGCAACGCCACCTGCCGGCGCGGCAGCGACAGTCCAAGACCGTCGACGGCTTTCTGCAGGCGGGCCAGCGTGGCGCGGCCGGACACCGAAGTCCCTCCGCCTCGGCCTACGGCCTGCAGGACTGCGAAATGAAGCGCGCACCACCCGCGGCCGGCCTCTTGGGCGACCTGTGGTCGTCGGACCGGAGCATCTCGTCGACCAACGGCTTGCAGGCATCCAGGCGGGTCCCGCGCGGTCACGGTTTCTTCCGTACTCGCGCATCAAGGCCGGGTACAACAACCCTGCCCGGGCGTCACGGCGGATCGCCGCGTACAAGTCGACCTTGGACTTCGGTGGCGCCATCGCAGCCTCGTCCCGCGAAGCACATGCATGCTCCCACCGCAAGCCCCCGGGCGTTGCCAGAACTCAGAGACATCGTCCTCCGGCGAAACCGGGCGCTCCCCGCTCTGAGCAACAAGTGGTGTCAGCCCCCACGTACAAAACCAGCTGACCAACGGTGGGGCCGAGCGCACATGCTGCGCCCGGCCCCACCGCCTCCGTCAGGCGGCGTGGAACTGGTGGGCGGGGCCGCCACGCCACTCCACCCACTGCGGGTCGTCCAGGATGGCCTCGGGGTCGGCGACGCCGGCGCCTTCGAGGAACACGACCAGGTCGTGGTCGCTGTAGGCGGCGCCGAGGAACTCGTCTCGGCCGCCGCGTCACCGCTGGGAATGGGGGCCTACTGCGGCCCCGCCGCGACGACGCCCCGAGCTCGCAGCGTGCCTTCGGAGCCGACGCCCCTGTCCGCAACCTCTGGTAGAGCCGAATCAGCACGCGCTGGTGCGCATAGCAAATACGGACTGGCAGGGGGCCACGCAGGGGAAACCTGTCCGGCGGTGGCGCTCTCTTGGATGGCCGCCTGCGCCACGCGCCGCGGAGAGCCCCGCCGGGCCACGTTGGCCGGTTCCCCGTCTCCGGCAGAACGCGGCGCCCCCGCTGAACCCGCGTCACCCACGCCCACTACGGCCGTCCCCGCAGTGCACGGGCGATCTCGGCGACCGAGCGCAGAATGGCGGCGCGGTGCCGGGGCGGAGTATCGCGCAGGGCGTGGCGGACGATCACGAGGACTGTTGTCGCGGCCGTCGCGCAGATGAACAGCGTGGTGACGGCCTGCGTGGCCAGCAGGCCGACCAGGAGACGGGAAACGGTCATCACTGACTCCGGGAGAGACGCGGTGGAATGCGGACGCTCTCAGTGCGCCTGTCCACCGGGCTGTCCATCGACCCCCCGGCCGCAGTTGTACGGACGGTGTGGAGAACGGGCAGTTGGCGGGCCTAGGCTGGCGGCCACCCGGTGCGCCTTGCGATGGGCGCACCGAACCGTTGGTGAGGGGAGGCCGGGCGGCTGATGACCGATGACGGCAGCGTGGCCGCGCTCGAGGAAGCGTTCTCCGAGGAGCTCAGGCGCGTGGAGGAACTGCGCCGGCGGTTACCGGCGCCCGTGCGCCCCTCCCTGCGCGAACTCGCGGACCGTGCCCAGCGCTCTCACAACACCATCGACAACTGGCTGAGTGGCAGGACGTTTCCGGCGGACGTGGACACCCTGGCCGGCGTGATAGCCCTGATCGGACAGGCGGCTGCCCACAGTGGCGTCCGCGACGCCGCGACGCTGCTCGATCCCGGACGGTGGCGGGAGCTGCACGGCGCGATCAACCGGGCAAGGGTCCGGGAAGCCCAGCGGGCGCGGTCGGGCCGGCAGGCGGCTGCGGACCTGGCCACCGCCGAAGCCCAGGCCAGGTGTGCGTCTTTGACCGACCTGCCCCAGCGCCTCGGCCGATGGACGGCGGCCCGGCTGCGCGTTCACCCGTCCATCTCCGGCGTGGGCTCGCACACCCACGAGTTCGTGCTGCCGGCGTACATCGAGCGCTTCCACGACCAGAAGCTGCGTGCGGCGCTGCGTACGGCGGCCGAGGGCACCGAGGCGGTGCTCGTGGTGGTGCGCGGGAGCTCGTGCACGGGCAAGACCCGTGCCGCGTACGAAGCCGTCCGGCACGTCGGCAGCCTGGCGGAGTGGGACCTGGTGTTTCCCCGTACGGCATCAAGCGCTCTAGAGGTACTGGCGGCCCGCGCGCTCGCGCCACGTACTGTCTTGTGGCTCGACGACGTACACCAGCTGCTGGCCGGGCGTGACGGAGAAACACTCGCGGCCGGCATGCTCTCCCGGCTGGATCAGCCCGGCCCCGTGATCGTCGTAGCCACCCTTTGGGACGCCGCCTTCACCGACCTGACCACGCCCCCGCAAGACCACACCGCCGGCGGCGCCGACCCGCACTGCCACGCCCGTGCACTGCTGGATCGTGCCACCGCCGTGGTGCGCGTCCCGCCCGCCTTCGATGCCCGGGACCTGCGGGCGCTGGACAGTCTCGATGAGGACCCCGCACTGACGGCCGCCCTGCACGCGTCTCGGGACGGCAAGATCACCCAGACCCTCGCCGCCGGCCTTCAGCTCGCGGACCGCTACGAATGCGCCCAGGAGCCGCCCGCCTGCTACGCGCGCGCCCTGGTCAGTGCCGCCATGGACGCCTGCCGGCTGGGATGGGACGCACCCCTGCCGGACGGCTTCCTGCGCGACGCGGCCTCCGGATACCTCACGGACGAGCAGCGCACCGAGGCGGGCCCCGGCTGGTTCACGTCCGCTCTCGCCGACGCCCGTGCCCGGGTGCAGCGTGTTGCTGCGGCGCTGGAGCCCGTACCCCGGCACGACGGGATGGGGGCACGGCCGGGCGTCTCGCGTCTGGCCGACTACCTCGACGCCCACGGCCGCACCGTCCGGGAACACGCCGTCCCTCCCCAGTCGTTCTGGGACGCCGCGGCCGCTCACGCCGAGGGCGCGGGCCTCCTGGCGCGGCTCAGCCGGGAGGCCGAGGCAAGGAATCTGGGCGACGACGCCGAGCGCCTGGCCGAGCTGGCCACAGCCGCCGGTGACCACGATGTTCACACCATGCTGGCCGAAATGCGGGAGCGGACCGGGGACCGGCAGGGCGCCGATCGCATGGCCCGGCTGGCAGCCGACGGCGGAGACCCGCGCGGCTGCGCCGCGTTGGCGTGGCTGCGGGAACGGGCCGGGGACCAAGAGGGCGCCGAGCGGATGGCGCGGCTGGCGGCTGGCGCCGGAGACACAGACGCTCTGCGCAGCCTCATGGAGAAACGGGAGGAGGCCGGGGACCGGCAGGGCGCTGAACGTCTGGCCCGCCTGGCCGCCGAAGCGCGCGACCCGGGCGCCCTTCGCAGGCTGGCGCGGGAACGTGAGCGGACCGGGGAAACCGCGAGCGCCGAGCGCCTTTACGGACTCGCGGCCGGCGCGGGGGACAAGCGCTCCTGCAACGCCCTGGTCAAAATGCTGGAGCGGTCAGGGGACGGCCACGGCGCGGAGGAGACGGCCCGACTGGCCGCCGACGCCGGAAACCCGCGTTGCTACACCACGCTGGCGTGGATACGGGAACGGGCCGGGGACCAAGAGGGCGCCGAGCGCCTGGCCCGGCTGGCCGCCGCAGCCGGGGACCGGCACGCCCTGCGGGAACTGGCCGACCTGTGGGAGCGCACCGGGGACCGGCACGGCGCCGAGCGCCTGGCGCGGCTGGCCGCCGACACGGGGAACACGGACGCGCTGAACAGCCTCACCGAGAAACGAGAGCGGGCCGGTGACCGCCGGGGCGCGGAGCGCCTGGCCCGCCTGGCCGCCGAAGCCGGGGACCCGGACGCCCCACGCAGGCTGCATCGGCGACGGCAGCGAAGCGGCGAAGGCTAGGACTTCTCCGTCCAGGGTTTCTCCAGTGGTCCTGTACGGAGCCGGACCACCGGCTCACTGGGCCGGACCCTCGCGACCGGACGGTGTCATTCGCCCTGCCCGGGCATGGAGCGCGGTACCGCATGCCGCAGAGGACGGTAGAACGCACCGATGACGGCCGCGACTGCGATCTCTCGCTTTCGTGCCACTGCACGACCTGCGGATCTCTCACCAGATGGCAGTGAACAGGCACCGTTCTCTCACCTTCCTGTCATTGAGCACGAACAGCAGAACCTCACCCTGACCTGCGCCCGCATCCATCGCCGAGCGGAGCCGCCACTGTCACTCATCCCACCGACACGAAACCGAGAGATCGCACCGCCCGGTCGGAGTTCACCAGGTGCTGGGCGAGGCCGAGCAGGCTGCGGTGCGCCAGGCGGTGCTCGATCACCGGCCGTGTGACGTGGGCCTGGTCGGCCAGTTGTGGACGCGTCGTTTGGTTGGTGACCTGATCGCGAAGCTCTACCGGCTGCGGCTGACCG
>NZ_JBSFUB010000157.1:0-10366 GCF_053591575.1 Streptomyces altiplanensis
CCCTGATAAATCAACACCACAACCACCCACCGGGGGGGGGGGCCCCCCCCCCCCCCCGCCCCCCCCACCCGGGGTGGCCGGCCCTTCTTCCCCTTCAAGCGCTCTGGACCCACACATGACCATCCGCTTCCGCACAGCCGCGTTCGCGGCCGCCGCGGCGACCGGCGCCCTGCTGCTGACCGCCTGCTCGACCACCGACACCGCGCCCGCGCAGGGCAAGGTCGGCGCGACGAGCGATGCCGACCCGGGAACCGGGCACCTGCACGGTCTCGGCCTGGACCCGGCCGATGGCGCCCTCTACGCCGCCGGGCACCTCGGCGTCTTCCGCCTCACCCCGCCGGCGCCGTACGGATCACCGACCGCCACCAGGACACGATGGGCTTCACCGTCACCGGCCCGCGCACCTTCCTCACCAGCGGCCACCCCTCACCCACCGACCCCGCCGCGACCTCACCGCATCTGGGCCTGATCCGCAGCACCGACGCCGGCCAGACCTGGACCACCGTCTCCGCCGCAGGCGAAGCCGACTTCCACTCACTCCAGCAGGCCGGCCCCATCCTCTACGGCCTCGACAGCCAGACCTCGCAGGTCTGGGCCAGCACAGACGCCGACGCCACGTGGGAACGGCGCGCGAAAATCCCGGCCGGTGACCTCGCCGCCCACGCCGGGACGCCTCAGGAGGTGTGGGCGACCAGCCGCGACGGGCTGCTGCACAGCACCGACGGCGGCGCCACCTTCCAGCCGGTTCCCGGCGCACCGGCCCTGGCCGCCGTGAAGCAGCCAGCCCCCGGCCGGCTGCTCGCCCTCACCGCGGACGGCAAGATCCTCACCGGTGGCAACGGGGCCTCCTGGAACGAACGCGGCCGCTTCCCTGGCGGAGTACAGGGCGCCGTACTGACCGCGGCCGGCCCCGACCACCTCCTGGCCGCCGACAGCAACGACGCTGTCCACGAGTCCAAGAACGGCGGCCGCACCTGGACCACCGTGCACCAGGGAGGCCACACGAACACCGGACACTGACCCGCCCGCGCGGACCGCCGCCCGGCCGATGCGCGGCGGTTCAGGAGCGGACCATGCGGGCGATCGCCTGGGACGCTTCGGCGATCTTGCCCTGGGCCTGGTCGCCGCCCTGCGCGATGGCGTCGGCCACGCAGGACTGGAGGTGGTCGTCCATCATCGTCAGGGCGAAGGACTGCAACGCCTTGGTGGTGGCGCCGACCTGGGTGAGGACGTCGATGCAGTAGGTGTCCTCCTCGACCAGGCGCTGCAGACCCCGCACCTGGCCCTCGATGCGGCGCAGTCGCTTGAGGACATCGTCCTTGTTGGCGGTGTAGCCGTGAAGGCGGCGGCCGGCCGGGCGGGGAAGTTGCTGGACGCCGTCGTGCTGCCCCGCGGACGTGCCCGCGCCGCTGGCTGCTGAGTGGCGATGGTGCGCGAGTCTCAACTGCCCCGGTCACTGCGACTTCCGCTCCTCCGTCCCTGACTGGCGGGGACCTGAGCCTTTGCGCGGCTTCGGAAGGCGGCCGGCATCGAGGAGAGCGGTGAGCCGGCCCGAGGCGAGGGCCAGGCGCCCGTCGCCGCTGCGTGGCTGGGGACGGACTGCCGGGTTCGTCGCGCCGGCGAAGTGGGAGAAGGCTCTCACGCCGTCTTGTCCGCAGCCTGCTCGGGCATGTCGTAGGCGTCGGCGATGAGTTGGGCGGAGCGGGTCAGCGCGTCGAGGGAGTGGGCTTGGGGGGCGAGGATGATCTCGTCGGCCGCGGTGGCTGCCTGGACGCGGTTGATGCCGTCGGTGACGTGGTCGGCGGTGCCGTGGACGATGCGGGACATCCAGGCGTCCACGGCCTCGCGTTCGGCGCTGGTGGCGGCGGTGTAGAGGGCGACGGCTTCCTTGGGGGTGGGGATGAGGAAGGGGCGGCCGGTGAACATGCGGAGCATGGCGTGGGAGAAGGCGTGCGCCTGGTTTCGGGCCTCGCTGTCGTCGTCGGCGGCGAGGACGCCGACGCCGATCATGACGTACGGCTTGGCGAGGACGGCGGAGGGGCGGAACCGCTCGCGGTACAGCTCGACGGCGGGGACGGCGTTCTCGGGGGCGAGGTGGGCAGCGAAGGCCAGAGGCAGTCCGAGGGCGGCGGCGAGCTGGGCGGAGTAGTCGGAGGAACCCAGCAGCCACACGTCAGGGCGGCGGGCTCGCTGCGGGGCGTGGTTGTGGCGGTCCTGGGCGGGGCCGGGGACGGCGTGGACGCGGTCGCTGTAGGGGCCGTGGGCGCCGTAGAGATGGCCGCCGGGGAAGTCGTCGTCGAGGAAGTGCAAGAGTTCGGTGACCTGCTGGGGGAAGTCGTCGCCGCTCTGTCCGCGGCGCAGGGCGGCGGTGGTGGCGCGGTCGGTGCCGGGGGCGCGGCCGAGGCCGAGGTCGACGCGGCCGGGTGCGAGGGCCTGGAGCATGCCGAGCTGTTCGGCGACGACGAGCGGCGGGTGGTTGGGGAGCATGACGCCGCCGGAGCCGAGCCGGATGTGGTGGGTGTGGGCGCTGATCCGGGCGAGGAGCAGGGCCGGGTGGGAGGTGGACACGCCAGGCATGGAGTGGTGTTCGGCCACCCAGTAGCGGGCGAAACCGCGCCGGTCGGCGAGGCGGGCGAGGTCGATGGAGGTGTTGAGTGCGTCGGTGGCGGTGTAGCCGGCGCCGGTCGGCGCGGTGTCGAGGAGGGACAGCGGGGCGGGTGCGGTCCCGTAGCGGGTGGCTTTGGTGGTGCCGGAGGTGACGGGCCCGGGGTGGCGGTGCACCCCCGGGCCGGGGTGCACCCGCGGGCGCGCCGTCGGCTGTGCCGGGGCGCGGTCCGCAGGGTCCGGTGTCGTTATGCGGTGGGGCCGGCCGTGAGCTGGTCCATGATGTCGGCCCGGTTGTAGTGGGCCCGCTTCTCGATGATCTTCCCGTCCTTGAACGTGAACAGGTTGAACATGGAGAAGCGCATGTGGGCTCCGCGCGGGGGGATGCCGTAGAAGTCGCCGCCCTGGGTGCCTTCGACCACGACGTAGGCGCCGACCTTGTTGCCTTCGGCGATGGTGTCGATGACCGTCAGCCGGATGCCGGGGAAGGCGTCGACGTGCTTCTTCTCCGCGTCGATGAACCCCGCGGCGCCCGGCCGGGGGCTGTCGATCTGGGGGTAGAAGACGAAGTCTGGGTGGAACATGCCGGCGAGCGTGTCGTAGTCCCCCTTCTCCAGTGCCTGGTAGAAGCGGCGCACGAGCTGCGTGGGGGTCTCGGTGGACATGTGGCTGGCCTTTTCTGTCGTGACGGACGGCGGCGCCGTGGGAGGCCGCGGAGGTGGTGGCACGGCGGTCGGGGCCGGCGCGTTTCGGGCCCCGACCGGTGTGGGGTCGTGGTTCGTGGACGGAGGTCTGCGCTCAGGCGACCTGGAGCCAGTCCTGGTCCAGGCGGTCGGTCAGGCCGCCGGCGGCGAAGGCGGCCTCGAGCTCGTAGCGGCCCTCGGTGAAGTGGGCCCAGCTGTCGTGGTGGACGGGGACGACGCGGCGGGCATCGAGGATCCGGGCGGCCTCGGCGGCCTGGGCGCTGTCCAGGACGACCGGTCGGCCGTCGAAGAGCATGGGGAAGCGGGGTGCTCCGGCGAACAGGAGGGCGGTGTCCACCGGGCCGAAGCGCTCGGCGATCTCCCTGACCGCATCGAGCGAGGCGTTGTCGCCGCTGACGTAGACGGTCGGCAGGCCCTCCCCGGTCAGGACGAAGCCGACGACCTGGCCGGCGAAGGGCTCGACCTCCTCACGCGCGCCGGGGCCGTGGATGGCCGGCACGCCGGTGACGGTGCCGCCGCCCGGCCGCTCCAGCTCGATGGACTCCCAGTCGGCCAGCCCCCTGGCCTTCGCCCCGAGGCGCTCGCCGCCAGCGGGGGTGGTGAGGGTGAGAGGGACGTCCGCGAGCAGGGCGCGGCCGGAGATGTCGAGGTTGTCGGCGTGCTCGTCGTGGGAGAGCAGGACCACGTCGACGGAGCCGACCTCGGCGGGCGTCGTGGTGGAGGGGGCGGTCTTCGTCAGGACCGGGCCGGGCGAGGCGTAGTCGCCAGGGCCGTCGAAGGTCGGGTCGGTCAGAAAGCGCAGGCCGCCGTACTCGAACAGAGCGGTCGGACCGCCGAAGACGCGGACCGGGAACTGCTGGACGTCGTGCTGGGACATGCCATCTCCTCGTTCCTCACGCAAACTATGCGCGTTTTCCGTGATGCCACGGTAAACAGACCTCACGGAAAAGTGCAAGAGCTACCATGAGAGGTATGGATGAGACCCTGGCCACCGACCTCGCGAAGACCGCCCTGCCCCCGGCCCCGGGCGCCGACTGGTACCGGTCTTTGGACTTCGCCGACACCACGGCGACCCTGCCTGCGGGGCAGGGCTACGATCTGCTCGCCGTGCCCGAGTCGGCCATGCGCTGGCTCGCCGCGCACGACCTGACCGCCCCGGACGTGCAGCTGTACGAGGTGTGCGCACAGCGGATGCGCACCCTGCGCGGACACGTCCGGGCCCTGCTCGCCGCCCGCATCGAGGGCGCGGCCCCGCCCGAGGAATCCCTGCACGCGGTGAACGAGGCCCTCACCGCCGTACCCACCGCTCCCCTGATCGCCTGGGACGGCGCCCAGGGGCTGCGCCGCGTCCAGGCCCACCCCACCGACCAGGCCGTCAACCACGCACTCGCGACCCTCGCCGCCGACGCAGCCGACCTCCTCACCGGCCCGGACGCCGGCCTCCTCGCGGCCTGCGGTTCCGCCCCCTGTGACCGGTTCCTCCTGCGCACGCACGGCCGGCGCCACTGGTGCTCCACACGCTGCGGCGACCGCGCCCGCGCCGCCCGCGCCTACGCCCGACGCAGCGGCGCCGCCGACTGAGCCCACAACCTCACGGGAAATAATCAAGTTTCCCGTGATGTTTGTCCGGGTGGTTCCGGCATCCCGCCGGACGAGCACGGAGAGGACACCCCGCCATGACGAGCCTGTTTCCCCCGATCGAGCCGTACGCGAGCGGCCTGCTCGACGTCGGCGACGGCAACCTCGTCCACTGGGAGACCTCCGGCCACCCCGGCGGCAAGCCCGCCCTCGTCGTCCACGACGGCCCCGGAGCCGGCACCCGCCCCGAACAGCGCCGCCTGTTCGACCCTGACCGCTGCCGGATCGTCCTGCTCGACCAGCGCGGCAGCGGACGCTCCGCCCCCAGTGCCGCCGACCCCGCCACAGCGATGCGGCACAACAAGACCTGGACGCTCGTCGACGACATCGAGCGTCTGCGCGAGCATCTCGGCATCGAGCAGTGGCTGCTGTACGCGGAGGGCTGGGGCTCCACCCTCGCGCTCGCCTACGCCGAGGCACACCCCGAGCGCGTCACCGAGATCGTGCTCTCCCGCGTCACCACGTCCCGGCGCGCCGAGACCGACTGGACCTACCGCGGCCTGAACCGCTTCTTCCCCGGCCAGTGGCAGGAGTTTCTCGCCGCCGCCGACGCCGGACCGTACGACGACGTCGTCCGCGCCTACGAACGCCTCACCCAGGACGAGGACCCCGCCGTCCGGGAACGCGCGGTCCGCGCCTGGAGCCGCTGGCACGACACCGTCCGCACCGCGGGCGGCACCCACCCGGGCCTCGCCGCACTCGGCGAGCGGCCCCTCGACGAGCAGACCGCGGTAGCCCGCACCTCCGCCCGCTACCACGCCAACGGCGCCTGGACCGGCGAGGGCGCTCTCATCCGCGACGCCGCCAAGCTCGCCGGAATCCCCGGGGTCCTCATCCACGGCCGGCTCGACCTCGCCCACCCGTCCGTCACCGCGTGGGAACTCGCGCAGGAATGGCCCAGCGCCGAACTGAGGATCGTCGACGGACCCGGTGACCCGGCAAGCGACGCATCTCTCGCCCTGGCCGCCGAGTCCATCTCACGCTTCGCCACGGCGAGCGCGACAGACCACGCCACCCCAAGGCCCTGATACGCCGGCCCTCCGGCACGCGTCTGCCGCCGCTGGAGTCCTGAAGCGGCCGTGGCGGAGGGAGGCGGATCCCAGGCCAGGCAGCGATTCGGCGGCCTTCGGCTGGTGAGCTGGAGGCCGCTGTTCAGCATCTGCTGGAGGCGACTGGACTGCACGGCTCCCTGCCTCTCCACGACAGCCTCGCCCACGCCGTCGCCCAGCCTGCACCGACGGTGACTGTGGTCAGAGGCCGATGTCGGTCAGCCACGGCAAGATCACCGAGGTGTGACTGTTCTCCGCCGACCCGGCCGCCGAGGACGCGTTCTGGGGCAACTGAGACCCAGCGCGTGCCCCGAGACCGCCCCGGCCTCGGGGCACAGGACGTCGCGCCCTGGCACAGCCCTCCACCAGCGTGAAAGGGAACGCATGCGGAAGATGACCGACGAGCAGTGGCGGGCGTTCGTCACGCACGGCACCCGTACCGGCAAACTCCACCGTCCGGGCTGACGGCAACCCACACGTCGCCCCGGTCTGGTTCCTCCCCGACGGCGACGACATCGTGCTCACCACCGAGAAGGACTGACCAGAAGCAAGGGCTAATGAGGGTGTGAGTAGTCGAAGTACAGGAAATCCCGGTGAGATTGATCATGGTCCGGGAGAGGCGGTGCTGACCCGGTTCTCGTACTCGCGGCGGGCCTTGCGCTGAGCCGGGACCGCAGGGATGCCCTGAGCGCCGTCGAGCGGCTGGCAGCGGGCGAGGAGCTGGTGGTGCACGGCGGGGATGGCGCTGACGCGCAGGGTGTAGCCCTGGCCGCGCCGTACGGTCACCCCCTGGTCGAGCGCGACCCGCTCGGCGGGCTCCAGCTCGGTGGTGCGCAGGAAGTCGGCGACCTTGCCGGGCATGTCGAGGGTGACCGGCAGCTCAGAGGCGGCGGCCTCCTCGGTGGCGGTGTGATCGGGCAAGAGGTCGGCGACGGCGGTGCGGATCGCGCTGCGGCTGACGCCGTGGTCTCGGGCGAGCGCGGCGATGGAGCGGCCTTCCAGGTACGCGGTGCGGACGTCGCCGGTCTTCGCGGCCGCCACGGCGGGCGGCGTCCGCCCTTGCTGCCCTTGGCCTCGGCGGCGCGCAGTCCGTCGACGCCGACCGGCGGGCCCTGTCCCCGCTGTTCTGGACGCACGTGAACCCCTACGGCCGGTTCGAGCTGGACATGAGCAGCCGCCTTCAGCTGGACCTGACCACGGCAGTCGCGACCGTGCCCGGCCCACGCAGCCGCAGGACGAGGGGGTATCGGCCGGGACGTGACGCCGCGGTGCGGTTCTAGACGCGGGCGGCCGGAGCGTTCTGCTCCAGGCGGGCACCCAGGGTGGCGGCGAAGTCCTCGGCGCGGGCCAGCTGGACGCGCAGCTTCTCCACCTGCTCGGCGGCAGCCTGCCGGTAGGTCCGCACCCGCTCCAGCAGCGCCTCGCGCTCGCCGGCGTCGAGGCCGGTGTCGCCGTCGAGGCGGTCGGTGGCGTCCAGGAGGTCGCGCATCTGCTCCAGGGTGAAGCCGAGCGGCTTCATGCGGCGGATCACCATGAGCCGGGCGACGTCGGTCTCGGTGTAGAGGCGGAAGCCGCCCTGGGAGCGGGCGGAGGGGATGATCAGGCCGGTCTCTTCGTAGTGCCGGATGGTGCGCAGGGACAGCTCCGCCCGTGTGGCGACCTCGCCGATCTGCATGTGCTTGTCGTCCACGCCCGTTTCCCTGGCCCTTCTCTTTGTGGCGGGTCGCGTCCCGTGCGAACCTCACCGATCTCTACTCTAACGTTAGGGTAGAGTTGATGAAGGTGAGGGCGGCCCGGCTGCCCCGCTGCTGCCGTTCCGGGGCCGATGGCGCCCCCGGCGAAGATCCGATTCTTGCAGGAGAGAGCGTGCGCGAGCCCATGACGCCGATCGCCGCCGCCTGCCCGCCGTGACCCATCGCCCTCGGACCTGACCTGCCCGGCCGGGCACCGCCCAGGCCCCCGGCTCGCGTCCTTCACGACTTCCCGGCCCACTTCGGGCCGCCCCGCGGGATGCCGGTCGGTCTCCCGCGCCTCCTCCTGCACGCCCCGGCCCGGCCCGCGGTGTGCCCGAGCACGACAGGTACGCATCTCCTTGTCTTCTGCTGCTGTGACCCCCGCCGCGCGGCTGCGCGGCCTCAAGCCCGACTGGCTGAACAACCCCAAGGTCTGGCGCACCGAGGTCCTGGCCGGCCTGGTCGTCGCCCTCGCGCTGATCCCCGAGGCGATCTCCTTCTCGATCATCGCCGGGGTCGACCCCGCGGTCGGCCTGTTCGCCTCGTTCACCATGGCCGTGGTCATCTCGATCGTCGGCGGCCGTCGGGCGATGATCTCCGCCGCCACCGGCGCCATCGCCCTGGTGATCGCCCCGCTGAACCACGAGTACGGTCTGGGCTACCTGATCGCCGCCGTCATCCTCGCCGGTGTCATCCAGGTGGTCCTGGGCGCGCTCGGGGTGGCGAAGCTGATGCGGTTCGTGCCGCGCTCGGTGATGGTCGGCTTCGTCAACGCGCTCGCGATCCTGATCTTCATGGCTCAGGTGCCCGAGATGCACGACGTGCCGTGGGCGGTGTACCCGCTGATCATCGGCGGGCTCGCGCTGATGGTGTTCTTCCCGAAGGTCACCAAGGTGATCCCGGCCCCGCTGGTGGCGATCGTCATCCTGACCGTCATCACGGTCGCGGCCGGGATCACGGTGCCAACCGTCGGCGACAAGGGCGCCCTGCCCTCCTCGCTGCCGGTGCCGGGCCTGCCGGACGTGCCGTTCACCATGGACACACTGACGACGATCGCCCCGTACGCGTTCGCGATGGCGCTGGTCGGGTTGATGGAGTCGCTGATGACGGCCAAGCTGGTCGACGACATCACCGACACCCACTCCTCCAAGACCCGCGAGTCCATCGGCCAGGGCATCGCCAACATCGTCACCGGCTTCTTCGGCGGCATGGGCGGCTGCGCGATGATCGGCCAGACGATGATCAACGTGAAGGTGTCCGGAGCCCGCACCCGCGTCTCCACGTTCCTGGCGGGCGGGTTCCTGATGGTGCTGTGCATCGCCTTCGGCCCCGTCGTCTCCGACATCCCCATGGCCGCCCTGGTCGCCGTCATGGTGATGGTCTCCTTCGCGACGTTCGACTGGCACTCCATCGCGCCCAAGACCCTCAAGCGGATGCCGGCCGGTGAGATCGCCGTCATGGCCATCACCGTGATCTGCGTGGTCGCGACCGACAACCTCGCCATCGGTGTCGTGGTCGGCTCCGTCACCGCGATGGTCATCTTCGCCAAGCGCGTCGCCCACCTCGCCCGCGTGCACAGCGTCCTCGACCCCGACGGCACCACGGTCGTCTACCGCGTCAGCGGCGAGCTGTTCTTCGCCTCCTCCAACGACCTCGTCGGACAGTTCCACTACGCCACCGACCCCGACCGGGTCGTCATCGACCTGTCCGACGCCCACGTCTGGGACGCCTCCTCCGTCGCCGCCCTGGACGCGATCGAGACCAAGTACGCCCAGCGCGGCAAGACCGTCGAGATCACCGGACTGAACGACCTGAGCGCCGACCTCCACGGCAAGCTCACCGGCGAACTCGCCGGCAGCCACTGACCCCCGGCACCACACGCCAACAGCACAGGACCCCGGCCCCACCGGCCGGGGTCCTGTCGTCTCTGCCCGGGGCCCTACTCCGGCGAAGGGCCCCGGTAGGTGCCGAAGGTCCACAGGTTGCCCTCCGGGTCCTGCACCGTGCACACGTACGCCGCCACGCCCGACCCGAACCGCGTCTCATGCGGCGCTTCGAGGACCTCACCGCCGGCGTCGACCACCCGCCGGTGCACCGCGTCCACCTCGTCGCTCACCACGTAGACCGCACTGGTGCCCGCCCGCATCCGCCCGTGCACGCTGTCCGTGTGCCGGGTCGAACCGAACACCAGCGCACCACCGCCAGGCCAGCGAAGCTCCGCGTGCCCGATCCCGCCGTGCTCATCCGGCGCAGCGACCACCTGCTCGAACCCCAGCACGTCGACCAGGAAGCGCAGCGCCGCCTTCGTGTCGTCATAGTGCAGGACCGGCCAGACGGAGGACGGGGAGGCATCAGGCGACATACCGATCATCGTAGGCAGACAGGCACCACACCCCAAGAGCCCACGGCCGCCAGCGACGCCTGGACTCTCACAAACGTTCCTTTGCGCGAGCAAGATCAGAAACGGGCTGCCAGACC
This sequence comes from Streptomyces altiplanensis, assembly GCF_053591575.1. Classification (NCBI taxonomy): domain Bacteria; kingdom Bacillati; phylum Actinomycetota; class Actinomycetes; order Kitasatosporales; family Streptomycetaceae; genus Streptomyces; species Streptomyces altiplanensis. Next base: position 10,207 of record NZ_JBSFUB010000157.1, read on the forward strand.
TCCGCCGGACCCGGATTCGTTCGCAGAACCCGTTCTCACTCAAAAGCGAAACGGGCCCCCTTCTGAGTGGATGTTTTCTCCACTGAGGTCCTGTTTGGGGTCATCTGGCAGCGACCCGAGATGCGGCGTTTTTGCCAACCATCCTGATATCTCGTCGGGT
>NZ_JBSFUB010000158.1:0-10304 GCF_053591575.1 Streptomyces altiplanensis
ACTCCACACCGCCAGCACACTGGGCAATGTGTGAGAGATGGTCGCAGGCGCCCACAGCAATGCCTGATAGGGGCTGGCGCCGGGCCGGGCCCGTGGCGGCGGTGGGCCTCCAGGCGCAGGGCACAGGCGGCGGTGGCGGCGCGGTCCAGCGGTACGCCGCCACCGACCCGGCCTCCGGGGTCTCGGCGTCCGTGACGCTTCGGGAGCGGGGCTGGGGGACGGGGGTCGGCCTCGAACTGGCCCGGGTCCAGGGGCCGCTGGCCTGCGCACTGGTCGCCGTCGGCAAGAACGGCGCGGAGCAGACGGTCACCACCTGGGCCGTGCCCGCGGGCGGCTACGGGATCCCGGGCGTCGAGGGACACGAGGAGCCGCTGCGCACGCGGGGCGGCGCCGCGCTGCGCGAGGACGAGATCGACCGCTTCGAGGTCCGCACCCTGGCCGGGAACCGCCTGGTCACGGTCGAGGTGTGAACCGGCCCCCCACCGGCGGCGCGCCTCAGCCCGTGGCGGCCCGCAGGAGGGCCGCCAGCTCGTCGGTCATGCTCCCGGCCAGCCGGTCCAGGTCGGGCACCGCCTTGGCGTCCGCGACGAGACCGACGTGCACCCGGCCGCCGTACGTCGAAAGGGCGACGGCCAGGGACTGGCCGCGGGCCAGCGGCGCCATCGGGTAGATCGCGCGCAGCGGGCTGCCGCCCAGCGAGAGCGTGGAGCGGGGCAGCGGCACGCTCGTGACGAGTACGTCGAAGAGCATCCGGGCCGCGCTGCCCGCGATCGGTGCGCCGAACCGGTGGGCGAGCGGCGGGAGGTGGTCGGCCAGCACGGCGACCGCTCCGGCGCCGCGTCCCGGCCCTTCCGCCTTGTTCCGGTCCATGGCCCGGCGCACCGCCGTGAGCCGCGTCCAGGCGTCCGGCTCGGAGACGGGCAGGCCGAGGAGGTACGCCGAGAGTCTGTTGCCGGAGGCCGCCGGGCTGCCCGGACGCCGCCGCGATACCGGCACCAGGGCGCGCGGGTCCGCGCCGGGCAGCGGTCCGCCGCGCTCCAGCATCCAGCGGCGCAGGGCGCCGGCGACGACGGCGAGCAGCACGTCGTTCGCCGTGCCGCCCGCCACCCGGCGGATCTTCAGTACGTCGTCGAGCCCCAGCACGGCAGTGCCGAGCCGGCGCGTGCCGCTGGAGCCCGCCGCGAAGGCGCTGTCGCCCCACAGGTCGAACCTGCTGGCCCGCATCACGGACGCGCCGATGCCGACGGCCCGGCCCACCTCCTCCAGTCGGTCGCGGGCGAAGCCGACGACCTGGTGCGGGCCGGGCAGCCACGACCGGGGCGGCACGCTGCGCTCCCGCCGGGCGCCCGCCGCGCCCGCTCCCGCGATCTGGTCGAAGATGCCGGCGCCGATGGCGACGGCGCGCATGCCGTCGGCCAGGGCGTGGTGCAGCTTCACGAGTACGGCGAACGCGCCGGGCTCCGCGCCGGTCAGGACGTACATCTCCCAGGGCGGCAGTCCGCGTTCGAGCGGCTGCTCCATCAGCTCGCCGGCGAGGTGGGTGGCGTGGGCCGCGAAGTCGCCGCAGGGCAGCCGGACGTGCCGGACGTGGCGGCGTACGTCGAAGTCCTTGGCCGTGGACCAGGCCGCGCCGCCGATGGGCAGCAGGACGCCGCGTACGCGCATTCTCAGCCGGGGGATCGCGGCGGCGCGCTCGGCGAGCAGTTCCACGACGGAACCGGCGTCGTTGCCGCCGTCGCCTTCGAAGAGGGCGAGCGCGCCGAGGTGCATGGGGTGTTCGGTGGATTCGAGGTGCCAGAACGCCAGGTCAAGAGGTGCCAGAAGCTCGGTGCTCAAGTAGCCCTCACGTCATCGGAGGCAGGTAGGGGAGCGCAGTCAATCCCGAACGATCGGTTACGGTCAAGTATGACCGGACCACGTAGCGTTACCGAACGGTACGGTCAGGAGCGCTCAAAGCCGGTCGGGCACGACAAATTCGCACCAGACGCACTTGCCGCTCCCCCGCGACTCCACGCCCCACACGTCCGCCAGCCGGTCGACCAGCATCAGTCCCCGCCCCGACACGCCCGCCTCGCCCGCCTCGCGGCGGCGCGGCAGCGCGCTGGAGCGGTCCTCCACCTCGATCCGCAGCCTGCGCTGCGCACCGGCCAGCACCCGGGCGGTGACGACGGCCCCGCCGTCGGTGTGCAGCAGCGCGTTGGTCATCAGCTCGTCGGCGGCCAGCTCGATCTCGTCCGAACGCTCCCGGGCGCCCCAGGCCCGTACCGCCGCACGGATCATGTGCCGCGCCGAACTGAGGGCCTCGGGGTCGTTCTGCGCGACATGCTGCTGGAGGCGTCCGCCCGTCTGCGGCATGTCGACGCCCCTGCGGCGCAGGAGCAGCAGCGCCACATCGTCCTCGCCGCCCCGTTCGTCGACCACTTCGCACAGCGTGTCGGCCAGCTCCTGGAGGTCGTGGGGGCCGGTGCGGACCAGGGCGGACAGCATCTGCATGCCGTCGTCGAGGTCCGTGCCCGGCAGCTCCACGAGACCGTCGGTGCACAGCACCAGGGTCTGCCCCGGGTCCAGTTCGACGGTGGTGACCGGGTATTCGAGCTGCCCGAACTCCGCGGAGAGGCCGAGCGGCATACCGCCGGCGACGGGCAGCCTGCGGCACGCGCCGTCGGCGTGGCGCAGCAGCGGGTCGAGGTGCCCGGCCCGGACGACCTGCACCACTCCGGTGGTCAGGTCGGTCTCGGCGTACGTACAGGTGGCGAAGCGGTCGGTGTCCAGCTCGTCGAGGAAGACGGAGGCGCGGGCCATCACCGTCGCGGGGGTGTGCCCCTCGGCGGCGTACGCGCGCAGCACGATGCGCAGCTGCCCCATGACGGCGGCGGCGTGGGTGTCATGGCCCTGTACGTCGCCGATGACCGCGCCGACGCGTCCGTTCGGCAGCGGGATCACGTCGTACCAGTCGCCGCCGACGTCGCGGCCGAGGCGTGCCGACCGGTAGCGGACCGCGATCTGGGCTCCGGGCACGGAGGGGATGCGGCGCGGCAGCATGGCCTGCTGCAGACCTTCGGCCAGGTCCTTGTCCTGCTCGAAGAGCATGGCCCGCTGGAGGCTCTGCGCGATGCTGCTGCCCAGCGCGATCAGGACGTTGCGCTCCTCGGAGGTGAACCCGATCCGGTCGCTGTAGAGCAGGCCGAGCGCGCCGACCGGGCGGGCCTGGGCGATCAGTGGCAGATAGGCGGCGGAGGTGATGCCGAGACCCCTGATGTGCGGCCACAGGACGGGGTAGGAGGTGGCGAACTCCTCCGGCGACTCGATGAACCGGGGCGCGAGGGTACGGACCACCTCGCTCATCGGGTACTGCTCGTCGACGCGGGTGTAGCGGGTGCCGGGCACGAAGGAGCCGTCCGGGCCGTCGGCGACGAGGTGGATGCGGCCCGCCTCGACGAGCCCCATCACCAGGCTGGTCGCCCCGAGGTTCTCCAGGCCCTGGGAGTCGTTGAGTACGTCGATGACGTCCTTCACGGTGCGCGCGTGGGCCAGGGCGGCCGTGGTGCCCTGGACCAGGCTGGTCTTGCGGCGCCTCTCCGCGTCGTGTTCGAGCCGGTCGGTGGAGTCGGCGAGTTCCTGGGTGGCGTCGCGGACCACGCCGATGATGCGGCGTGGCCTGCCGGTGGCGTCGCGGCGCACGCAGCCCTGGGTGTGGGTCCAGCGCAGGCTCCCGTCGCGGCAGCGGATGCGGAAGTAGGCGCCGTACGTGGTGCTGCCGTTCTTCAGCGCCTGGGAGACGTGGGCGTCGAGGCGGGCCGCCTCCGTGGGCGGCACGCGCGCCGAGAGCTCCTCCGGGCGGCCGGAGTACTCGCCGGGACGCAGGTCGAACACGGCGAGGGCCGAATCGTCCATGCGCATGAGTCCGTTGTCGAGGTCCCAGTCGAATCCGCCCAGGCCGAGCGCGAGCCCGTACACCTCGAAGAAACAGCACGTCACACCGGGTTGCCGCTCCTGGCAGCAGCACGTCCCCGCCGCCTCCTCACCACCCCCTGCGCCCGCGTCCATGCGCCCACGCTAGGCGCAGCCCGGGGCGCGCGCATGCGGGACGGCGGGCCTCCGAGCGGCCGGGGAGCGCCCGCCGAATCCGCTCCGGCCGCCCCGGCCCCCGCGCTCAGTGCACCCGGCGGTCCTCCAGCGGCGCGGCCTTCAGCACTCCGTCGGACTCCCGCGGCAGGTGCGGGGTGTGGTTGACGAGCCGGGCCGAGTTCCCGACCACCGCGATGCTGCTGGTGTTGTGCAGCAGGGCCGCGAGGACGGGGTTCATCGATCCCCCGGCGCCGGCGAGGAGGCCGAGCAGGTTGACGCCGATGGCCAGGCCGTAGTTCTGGCGTACGACGCGCAGGGTGTGGCGGCTGAGTTCGACGACGGCGGCGACCTGGCGCAGGTCGTTGCCGGCGAGAGCGATGTCGGCGGTCTCCAGCGCCACGTGCGAGGAGTGCTCCCCCATGGCGATCCCGATGTCGGCCAGGGCGAGGGCCGGGGCGTCGTTGGTGCCGTCGCCGACCATCGCCACCGTGTGGCCCTCGGCCTGGAGGTCCCGGATCAGCTGGAGCTTGCCCTCCGGAAGCGCGTGGGCGTGCACCTCGGTGATGCCGAGCGCGTCGGCGACGACCTGTGCCGTCTCCGGCGCGTCGCCGGTGAGCAGTACGAGGCGGGAGACACCGAGGTCCCTCAGCTGCCCGACCACGGTCCCGGCCCCCGCCCGTACGGCGTCGGAGACCCCCAGCATGCCGATCAGGTCCTCGTCGCGCGCCAGGCAGATGACGGTCTCGCCCCCGCCGCGCAGCCGCTGCGTCCAGTCCCGGGCCTCCTCCGTCAGCTCGACGCCGTGGCGGCGCAGCAGGGCCGGGCTGCCGACCAGCAGGCGCGTACCGTCCAGTTCGGCGCGCATGCCCATGCCGAGGACCACTTCGCACGCCTGGTGGATGGGGACGTGCAGGTGCTGTTCCTCGGTACGGGCGACGATGGCCTGGGCGAGCGGGTGCCGGGCGTGCAGTTCCCCGGACGCGGCCAGGCTCAGCACCTGGTCGGCGGTGAACCCGTCGCCGAGGGTGACCACACTGGTGACCAGGGGGCGCCCGAAGGTCAGGGTGCCGGTCTTGTCGAACACGACGGCCGTGACCCGTCCGACGCCCTCCAGGTGGGTTCCGCCCTTGATGAGGGTGCCGCGGCGCGCACCGTTGCCGATGGCGGCGCTGATGGCGGTGGGGGTGGCCAGTCCCGCCGCGCACGGGCAGGCGATCAGCAGCATGGTCATCGCGCGTCGCGCGTCGCGCGTGAGGAGATAGGTCAGCGCGGCCAGCGCGAAGGAGACGGGGACGAAGCGCTGGGTGAAGCGGGTGGCCACGGTCTGGATCGGCGCCCGGTCCGCCTGGGCCTCCTCGACCCGGCCGATGATCCGGCCCACGGTGGTGTCCCGGCCGACCGAGGTGGCCCGGACCTGGAGCGATCCGGACGTGACGACGGTGCCCGCGTAGACGTGGGAGCCGGTCCGGGCGTAGACCGGCAGGGCCTCACCGGTGACCGCCGCCTGGTCCACCAGGGCCTCGCCGGACACCGCGTGTCCGTCGACCGGGATCCGGTGGTGCTCGTACACGGCGACCACGTCCTGCGGCTCGACGTCCTCGATCGCCACCTCGGTCTCGGTCCCGTCGCGTACGAGCCAGACGCGCTCCTCACCGATGGTGAGCAGTTCCTCGATGGCGCGCCGGGTGCGGCGCAGGGTCAGGGTCTGGAGGAATTCGCCGATGTTCAGCAGCCACAGCACGGTGAGGGCCACGACGTTCTCGCGCAGCACCAGCGAGATGACCGTCGCCGCGGTGACCAGGGTGTCCGTCCCCGGAGAACTCCGGCCGCGCAGCGCGCGCAGGGCTCCCCGGAAGAAGGGCAGACCGGTGAAGACCGTGACCGCGCCGAGGAGGCCGGAGGAGCCGGGGGTCAGGCGTGGCCGGCGCAGCAGGCGGCGCAGCGCCACGAGCGCGAGGACCGCGCCCCCGACCACCAGCCGGGCGACTTCGCCGGTGGAGGAGTCGGGGCCGCAGCGGGTGGGCGCGGCCGGCGCGGAAGCGGGCGGAGGTTCTTCGAGCGCGGCCACCAGGCGGTCCACGTCCAGCCGGTCGGGCGCCACCCAGACCACGACGCTGCCGGTACGCGGGAAGATCCGCAGCGCACGGAACCCCTCGATGCCGGTCAGGCGCTCGTCGGCCAGTCCCGCGCTGCCGGGGCGGGCCCGTACCCAGGGAACGGTCAGCCGCGCCCGGCCCGCGGCGACGGAGCACACGACCACGCCGGTCATGATCAGTGCTCGTGTCCGTGATCGTGGCCCTCGACGCGGACCGCGGAGGGCGGCGGTACCTCCTCGCCCAGGCTGGTCCGGGCCTCCGCCAGCATGTCCCCCGCCTTGAGGCGGGCCTCTTCGGCGGCCGAGGCGACCCAGCGCCCGGCGACGATGCCGTTCGCGATGCCACCGATCAGGGCTTTGCGGGCGACGGGTTTCGCGTCGGGAAGGCGCTTCGAGGCTCCCCGGATGATCAGGCCACCGACCACTCCGGAGACCGCGTAGTGCGCGAGACGGCCGGCTGCCGCACCGGCCAGAGCCACGGGATGCATGAGCGTCTCCTTCCGTCCGGGCCAAAAGGAGCTCCACGGCTCGAAGGCTCGAAGGCTCGAAGGGCTTCCTCTCAAGTGTGCGCCCGGCCCCTGGGGCGGGGCGAGCCGGACACAGGGGCTTGAACGTGTTCAAAAAATGCCGTACGGTCACCCCGGGAAGTGAATTGAACATGTTCAAATATGGGGGTTCCGCGATGTCCGTGCTGGTCGGCCTGATCGTGATGCTCGGCATGCTGGTCGTCGTCCCCCTGGGGCTGTGCCTCGTCGGCTCGCCCGCACTCCACCGCATCCGGCGGCTGTGGCCGCTGCTCGCGGCGCCCGGGGCCGCCGCCCTGTGGCTGCCGCGCGGCGGAACCGCGACCGCGCTCGCCGCGGTGTACGCCCTCGGCACGCTCGCCCTCGCGCTGCACGCCCCGGCGCGGCTCCTGCGCACGCGCTCCCTCGCCCCGGCCGAGGTCGCCGTGCTCACCGCGCTCGCGGCCCCCTCGGTCGCCGGGCTCGCGCTGGTCGCCGAGCGCGGCGGACACGAGCTCTTCGGCTTCGACCTCGGAATCCTGGCGCTCACCGTCCCGCACTTCCACTTCGCCGGCTTCGCCGCCGCACTGGTGGCGGGGCTCGTCTGCCGGGCCGCCGGCCGGCGGCCCGCCGCCCGGTTCGCGGCGCTGAGCGTGCCGCTCGGCACACTGCTGGTCCTCGCCGGGTACTTCGTCGACGACTGGGCCGAGCTCGCCGGAGCCGTCGTACTCACCGCCGGCATGTGGACGGTGGCGCTGCTGACCTGGCAGGACGTACGCGACGACCGGCAGGACCGGACGACCCGCACCCTGCTCGCCGTCTCGGCCGCCGTCCTGGTCGCGACGATGCTGCTCGCCCTCAGCTGGGCGCTCGGCGAGGCGACCGGTATCCCGCACCCCAGCCTGACCTGGATGGCCGCCACCCACGGCCTCGGCAACGCGCTGGGCTTCGCGCTCTGCGCGGTGCTGGCCTGGCGGCGAATCCAAAGACTCGAACAACTCGGACGACTCGATGAGGAGATCACCGCATGAGCACCTTCACCTACCCCGAGGTCGGCGCCACCCGGCAGGACACCCTGCCCCCCGGCTACCACCACCTCCGCCACCGCGTGCCCGTCGGCACGGGCCGCGCCGCCTTCGACGCGGCGGGCGCCGCGGTGACCACCTGGCGGCTGCACCGGAAGTCGGGCGTTCGGGTACGGACGGACGCGGCGCGGGCCGAGCCCGGCGCGGCCGTCGAGTGCGCGATCGGCGCCGGACCGCTGCGGGTGGCCGCACCGTGCGAGGTGGTCTGGACGGTGTACGAGAAGGACAGGACCGGTTTCGCGTACGGCACGACCGGCCGGCACCCGGAGTGCGGCGAGGAGTCGTTCGTCGTGGAGCTGGCGGACGACGGGACCGTGTGGTTCGCCGTCACCGCCTTCAGCCGCCCGGCCCGCTGGTACACCCGGCTCGCCGGACCCGTCGTGCCCGTCTGCCAGCTCTGGTACGCCCGCCACCTCGGCAGGACTCTCCGGCACATCGCCACCGGGGCGCGCCCGCACCGATAATGGGTGTGATGGAGTGGTTCACCGCACCCGACTACTGGCTGAGCCGGCTGGTCTTCCAGCGGGCTCTGGCCGCCGTCTACCTGGTCGCCTTCCTCGGGGCGGCGCTGCAGTTCCGTGCGCTGATCGGCTCCCGGGGCATGCTGCCGGTGCCCGCGTACCTGCGGCGCGTGCCGTGGCGTCACTCGCCCACCCTTTTCCGGCTCCACTACTCGGACCGCTTCTTCGCGGGGTGTGCCTGGGCGGGCGCCGCGCTCGCGGCGGCGCTGGCCGCGGGCGCCGCCGACCGGCTGCCGCTGTGGACCGCGATGCTGATGTGGGCGGCGCTGTGGGTGCTGTACCTGTCGATCGTCAACGTCGGGCAGATCTGGTACGGCTTCGGCTGGGAGTCCCTGCTCCTGGAGGCCGGTTTCCTCGCGGTCTTCCTCGGCAACGAGCGCGCCGCCCCGCCCGTACTGGTGCTGTGGCTGCTGCGCTGGGTGCTCTTCCGGGTGGAGTTCGGCGCCGGGCTGATCAAACTCCGCGGCGACCTGTGCTGGCGGAAGCTGACCTGCCTGGACTTCCACCACGAGACGCAGCCGATGCCGGGCCCGCTGAGCTGGTTCTTCCACCACCTCCCGAAGCCGCTGCACCGGGTGGAGGTGGCGGCCAACCACGTGACCCAGCTCCTGGTTCCCGTGCTGCTCTTCACCCCGCAGCCGGTCGCGGGCGCAGCGGCCGGCGTGATGATCCTGACCCAGCTGTGGCTGGTGCTCTCCGGCAATTTCGCCTGGCTGAACTGGCTGACGATCGTCCTCGCGCTGTCGGTGACCGACTTCTCCCCCTGGGTCACCGCGCCCGCCCTGCCCGCTCCCCCGCTCTGGTACGAGGTGCTGGTCGTCGCCGTCACCGCGCTGCTGCTGGCCCTCAGCTACCGGCCCGCGCGCAACCTGTTCTCGCGGCGCCAGGCGATGAACCGCTCGTACGACCCGCTCCACCTGGTCAACGCGTACGGCGCGTTCGGGAGCATCAGCCGCGTCCGCCAGGAGATCGTCGTCGAGGGGACGGACGAGCCCGTGGTGCACCGGGGCACGGTGTGGCGCGCGTACGAGTTCAAGGGCAAGCCGGGTGACCCGCGCAGACTGCCGCGCCAGTTCGCGCCGTACCACCTGCGCCTCGACTGGATGATGTGGTTCGCGGCGCTCTCCCCCGCCTACGCGCGCGCCTGGTTCGACCCGTTCGTCGAGCGGCTGCTCACGGGCGACCCGGCGACGCTGCGGCTGCTGCGCGTCAATCCCTTCCCCGACGCCCCGCCCACCCACGTCCGGGCCCGTCTCTACCGCTACCGCTTCACCACCTGGCGCGAACTGCGGGCCACGCACGCCTGGTGGCACCGTACGCTCGTACGCGACTTCCGGCCGCCGACGGCCCTCGCCCGCAGAGCCTCGCCCTGACAGAATCGGCCGTCCGGAATGCTGGACAGCGGGGGGCGGGGGCGATGACGGCGGGAGCGTTCGACGCGGCCACCGGTGACGGGCCCGCACCGGCCGCGCCGGACGGGCGGCGGGCCGCCGAGGTGCGGGTCGCGTTCGAGGGACTGATGCAGATCAGGCGCCTGACGAACACGGAGACCGGCGATCCCGAGGCCGTCCCCGCCGCCTGGGAGGTCAACCAGGCCGTGCGGTCGGTGGCCCTGGCCCTGGAGGCGGCGGGCATCGCCCCCTCCGCCGTCGACGAGGCCGGTGCGCGCACCGCGACCGGCTACCGCGTCGGTCCCGGCGAGCGTCCGGGGACGGTCCGGGTGGAATGGCTCGGCCCGCCGGGCAGCGGCGCCGCCCAGGAGGAGCAGGAGGCGCTGACCGGGTGCGCCGCCGAGCTCGGCCGCCTCGGCTGGACGGCCCTGCTGTACCGGGGGCCGCGGCGGCGGCGCTTCCTCGAGGTCGAGCCCCCGGCCGCCGGCCGCCCGCGCTGAGCGGCCCGGCCGACGGCCGCAGCAGGCGGAGCGGAGGGGAAACACGTGATCATCCGGGTGAACGGCGCCTCCGGGAGCGCCACGACGAGGCTCGACGGCGAGCCGTCCTCACGACAACCGGCCGACGAGGTGCCGGCGTAC
>NZ_JBSFUB010000159.1:0-10255 GCF_053591575.1 Streptomyces altiplanensis
GCGGCGAGCGCCGCCAGCAGGGGCGCGGGCATGTCGAGCTCACCGAAGGTCTCGACCGCGGGCAGGGCCGGCGTGGTGCTGACCGGCAGGGCGAATTCCCCCTGGAGACCGGCCGGGCGGCGGCCGTAACCACCGGAACGGCTCGGAGCACCCTGACGGCCGGGGACCTGCGAGCGGAAGCCGCCACGGTTCGAGCCGTCGGTGCGGGTGCGGGAATAGCTGCCGTTGGAGCGGGCTGTGCGGTTCATACAGAACCTTCCTCGATGCGGCACGTATCAAGGAATTCCCGGCAGCGACGGAAAGTGCAGAGAATTACAGTAACGAGCCAAGAAAATACGACCCTGCCCCCGTTCCGGGAGAGGGAAATGTCCGCCCGTAATGTCGTGGGCACGGGCGAGCCCTCAAAAAGCAACGAGCTGGGGCCCGCACCCCAAGGTGCGGGCCCCAGCTACGTCGTACGCCTCAGCGTCAGGCGGGAACGATGTTCTCGGCCTGCGGGCCCTTCTGGCCCTGCGTGACGTCGAAGTTCACCTTCTGGCCTTCCTGGAGCTCACGGAAGCCCTGGGCGGCGATGTTCGAGTAGTGGGCGAAGACGTCGGCGCCGCCGCCCTCCTGCTCGATGAAGCCGAAGCCCTTTTCAGCGTTGAACCACTTCACGGTGCCAGTAGCCATGTCATATCTCCTTCGGGGCAGTGCCCAGGGGCCCGCACTGTGCGAGCCCCGAGTCGCCGCGATGATCGCCCCTCCGGAAAAAAGCACCGGAAATATAAAAGTGCGCCCGCCGACACGAACGGCAGGCAAGAACACTTGAAGTCTTCGGGAACCACAACTGCAACTGGCATTTACCGTAGCACGACTCAAGGATCGGAGCGCGGCAAGTAATATCGTTCGGCCGGGAAGCCCGTAAATCCTGGTCGCGCATTGCGCTAATTTCTGTTGCGGCGGTCACAGATATTAATTACGCCCGTCGGCCCGCGTCCGCCCTTCCGGTCCGGGGCCGGGAGACTCGTCCGCCTCCGCGCCGGCCTTGCGCAGTTCCTCGTTGAGGCGCAGGGCCTCTTCGAGCTGGTCTTCCAGGATGACGATGCGGCAGGCGGCCTCGATCGGCGTACCCGCGTCGACGAGTTCGCGGGCGCGGGCCGCGATGCGCAGCTGGTAGCGGGAGTAGCGGCGGTGACCGCCCTCGGAGCGCAACGGCGCGATGAGCCGGGCCTCACCGATGGCCCGCAGGAAGCCGGGGGTGGCGCCGATCATCTCGGCCGCCCGCCCCATGGTGTAGGCGGGATAGTCGTCGTCGTCGAGTCTGCTGTTGGTCTGCGGTGTGGTTTTTGGGGTCACTTGCACCTCTCACGGGACGCGTCGAGGGGCCCCGGTGCCGTGCAGCACCGGGGCCCGTAAGGGTTGAACACCATCTATCGGCGCTTGGCGCCGACTCTTGTTCTTCCGCATGTCCGCCGAAGAGGCCGGAGATGCGTGGATCGTGAATGCCTGACCGGGGACCACCTTCCAATCCGGGGCCTGCGGTACCTGAGCGAACTGGATCCTCGCTCAGGCGATCCTGATGGCGTCGACTCCTCTCTTGCTGATCGATCTGTCTTTCTTCACCGCTCCTCGTGCGGTTCCGCCGGCGGCCCTGGGACCGCCCGGCCCGGCAGTCAGCCATGAGACCTTCACGCACTTCCTGGCCTCAGGACTCCACTGCCGTGCCGTGTACTGCTCGCACCAGTTCGTCTTCGCCTCTGGTGCGCTGTGCTGACTTCGTCGGCTACATCAAAAACTCTAGCCACGGAGCGACCGGATGTCTACCTTCGCCACGACAGATTTCTCGACTGTGCGGCGAGAGCTATTCCAGCGCCTCCCGGGTCACGGCGGGAAGGAGGACAGCTCCTCGTCACGGCCGGAGGCGTACGTCCAGATCATGTGCCGCACGCGCGGTCTGTGGCCCGGCCGGGTCAGCGCGAGGGCCCGCGCCTCCAGCTCCTGGTCCACCTCGGTCCCCCGTTCCATGATCAAGCGAGGCACCCGTACGCCGTAGGGACATGCCCACCGGCCGCATCGCCTCGATGAACGCCTCGGCGCTCTCCCGGTCCGCCCGCCATTCGACGGTGACCAGAACGGGCCCGGTGTCCCGCCCCGGCATCGCGACATCGGGCACGTCCGGCCCAGACCTGGGCCGGGCGCACATCGACCGGGCCTGCGGGCATCGGCAGCGTCCGCCTGCCCACCAACGTGGTCACCAGGAGGCCGGCGGCCGACGTCACGAACGCGGTGCCCACGCCGAACCGGTCGGCGACGATGCCCCAGCCCACGCCGCCCAGCGCCTGCCCGCCCATGAAGACCAGCCGGTAACAGGCGAGTCCGCGGGTCCGGGCGCACGCGGGCAGCAGCACCTGCGCGGAGGCGGAAAGCGTCGACAGGACCGCCACCCAGGCCAGACCGGACCCGATCAGAGCGGCGGCGGCCACCGGCGCGGACGGCACCAGACCGCTCACCGCCATCGTCGCCGCGTAGACCACCATGGCGCCCATCAGCCACTGCGCCCCGACCGTCTGCGCCCCGACCGTCTGCGTCCAGGTGCCGTGTTGGCCGCCGGCTGGGCGATCCGCAGGGCCCGGAACACCGGCCGGCGCATGGGCGCCCACGCCGAAGGCTCCGGGCCCCGGTCCTGCGCGGACGACTGCTTCACCTGAACGCTCTCCTCGTCATCGGAATGACGGAACTGTCCGCGCCACCGGCTCATGCCTCCAGCTGGGGTTCCGCGGTCGTGGCCGTGGCGGGCACCCTGGTGCCGATGCTCCGGTAGCGGACGGGCAGGCCGGCCATCCGCTCGGGGGGCAGGCAGTTCTTGCCGTCGATGAGCAGGCGCGGCCCGGCGAGCCGCGCGGCCATCCGCGGCCAGTCCGCTTCGATCACCTGCGGCCATTCCGTGAGCAGGACGACGGCGTGCGCGCCGCTGAGCGCGTCGGACAGATCCGGTACGGCATCCGCGGCCGGGAAGAGCCTCGCGACGGCCATCGCGTCGGTGGCCGGGTCCCAGACCCGTACCCGGGCCGCTTCACCGAGAATCGCCGGGACGACGGTGCGGCTGGGAGCGGCCCGCAGATCGTCGCTCCACGGCTCGTAGCGCACGCCGAGCACGGCGATCGTCGCATCGTGCAGTGCGCCGCCGAGTTCGGTGCGCAGGATCTGCAGAACCAGGCCGGCCTGCGCGTCGTTGACGGCGATCGTCGCCCGCAGCAGGGGCGCCGGTATGCCCACACCGCTCGCCCAGTGGGCCAGGGCGGCCGTGTCCTTCGGCAGGCACGAGTCGCCGTACCCCAGGCCCGGCTGGAGGAAGGCGTGCCCGATGCGGGGATCGTAACCGACGCCCTGCATGACCTGGTCGACGTCGGTGTCGGGCCCGCAGCACATCCGGGCGATCTCGTTCGAGAAGCTGATCTTCATGGCGAGGAAGGCGTTGCTCGCGTACTTGATCATCTCGGCGCTGGTGGGGGTCGTCACGACCCACGGCCCGGTCACCCCCGCGTACAGCTCACGCAGCGCCCGCTCGCTGCCCTGACTCCAGGTGCCGACGACGACTCTGGCCGGGGCGGCCCAGTCCTCCAGGGCGCTTCCCTGGTTGAGGAATTCGGGGTTGTACGCGTAACGCTCGCGCAGCCACGGGCAAGTGTCGGCGAGTCTGCTGCTGGTGCCGGGCGGCACGGTCGACTTGAGCACCACCCGGGGAGGGGGCAGCAGGTTCCCGGCCTGTTCCAGCGCGGCTGTGACCTGGGACAGATCCGCGGACCCGTCGGACCGGGGCGGTGTGCCCACGGTGATCAGCACGGTGTCGAAGGGCGCCCGCCGGTGGCTCCCGGCAAGACCGTCGGTGAATCGCAGCCTCCCGGTGGCCAGCGCGGCCGCCAGCTGCTGGGGCAGTCCCGGTTCAAAGACCGGCGCCTCGCCCGCGTCCAGTGTGCGCAGCCGGCCGGGGTCCTGCTCGACGCCGGTGACGCTGTGCCCCTGCAGGGCCAGCGCGACCGCGCCCGTCAGTCCGACGTAACCCTGCCCGACGACTGCTACTCGCATCACCGACCACCTCCTCTGTGCGGCGGTGCGCCGACAGCCCGTGGAAGGCACCCGGACGGCGCCGGCGGCACGGGTCCGGAAGCGGGCCGGGAAGTGCGGGGCGCCACCGCGCCCCACCGCGGGAACCCCGGCAGGCGGGACCTGCCGGAGCTGAGCAGATGCTGCTGTGGCAGGTCCGGGAAAGGTCACTCCGGCCCGCTTCCCTCATAGCACCCCAACAGAGCGGTGATCGCATCCGGTGCACGGCGGCAGCGCGGGGGCCGCGCCCGCGGTCGGTCACGGGCGCGGTGTGCCCAGCCGGTGGTGCGGTCAGCCCCGGGCCAGGAACGCGCCGATTTCCTGGTGCAGCCGGACCGGCAGGCCGATGCCCCACCGTTGCGCCGCTTCGCCGGCCAGGTCGCGGCTCCACTGCCAGCTGCACTGTGCCGCTGTACGCACCGCCTCCTGGTGCGCGGGGGCGGTGGTGGCGGTGTAGCGGTCGCGGTCGGACACGGGCAGGTCGTCTTCGAGGGCCCGGCTGGGCGTGAGCCAGTGCGCCGTGGAGTCGCGCAGCAGTCGGCACAGCTGCAGTTGCTGCGGGGCGATGACGCTGTGCAGCAGGGCGTGGGCCCGGGCAATCTCGCCGCGGGCCAGCACGTGGGCGAGCATGAGGGTCCAGTTGGCGAGCTCGTCGGTGAGCTGCTGGGCCGTGGTGACCGGCTCGGGCGGCCGGAAGTCGGCGAGCCGGCGCGCTGCCGCGGTCAGGCGCCCGCTGCGGTCGAGCAGGACGGCGGCGCCGGGATCGGGCAGGTGCACCTGCCCGCGCCAGGAGGGGACTTCCTTGATGCCGGGGCCGGCGGGCTCCACGTGGAACTCCCCGCGCATGAGGTCGTCGAAGACGACGGCGAGGATGCCGTACATGTTGGTGTAGGCCAGCTTCAGCGGGGCCAGGCGCTCGATGAACTCGCGGCCGTCGAAGTCGTCGGCGTGGGCGTCCCGCACATAGAGGTACGCCTCGATGTCGGAGTAGGCGTCGGCCTCGCCGAGGGTCCACGACCCGTACAGCAGTACACCGTCCAGCCGCTGGTCCGACCGGGCGATCTCACGCAGCCGCTCGATGCGGCGGTCCAGGGCGGGGGCGGGCGAAATGCGGGGCATGGGTCTGGTCTCTCCTGAGGTCGCGCGAAGGCATGGCATACGGACGGGGCCCGGCAGGTGCTGCCGGGCGGCTGGTCTCGGACCGAGTTCGCGTGCTCAGGAAACGCCCATGCGCGCATGGTACGAGCTTCGCGGCGTCGGCGGCGGGGCATTCATGCGCTGTGAAAGGCACACGTCTGGAGTTCGACGGCTGGATCGCCGGTCTCGGAACCTCCTCCGGCACCCGGGTGGTGCTCGGGCACTGGATCCGGTCGCCGTTCGGTCCGTTCAGCGACGTCATGCTCGAACGGGCCGACGGCGAACGTCTCCTCCTCGCACCGACCCGGCCGATCGGCGACTTCGTCGCCGGCGTGTACACGTTTGACCAGGTGCGGGTCGTACCGGTGACGGTGAGCGTGGAAGGTACGTCCTGGGCTGTCGGAGCCGGGCCGCTGGAGCTGCGCTTCACGGTGGGCGCGCGGGGCCCTCTGGGGCTGCTGCTGCGGGCGGTGCCCCGGCCGCTCGCCGCCCGGCCCGCGTGGGCGGCGCTGGTGGACTTTCCCGCCCGGCTGCTGCCCGGCGTCCGGACCCGGGGCAGCTCGGGCCCCGGCCGCCGGGGGTGGTACGGCGCGCTGGATCTCCGGCCGGTCACCGCCGCCTCGGCCGCCTTCGGGGGAAACGGTCTCGGTCCGCTCGCCCCGGTCGATCCCCCCGTGCGCTTCGGGTTCGGTTCAGTCCCCCGGTCCCCCGCCCTCACGCGCGTCGTCACCACAGTGGAGCTGCGCGGGGGCCGGAACGGCCCCTGATGACGAGGACGGACGCGCGCCGGCGACCGCTTCGGGCCGGGTACGCGCCCGGGTCCGCGGGGGCCTGCGAACCGGGTCGGCGGCGGGGCTGCGGCGGCGCCGGTCCCGGGCCGCCCGGGCGCGGCCGGTGGCGGCGTACCACTGCATCGCCAGCGCGGCGCCGAGCGCGGCTTCGACCAGGTCGCCGCCGTAGTACATCAGTTGGGCGCCGGTGCGCAGGTCGGCCTCGGTGAAGGCGGTGCCGGGCGGGGGCGCGGCGTAGAGGGTCTTGGCGAGGACGGCGTGGGCCGCACCGGCGGCCAGCAGGGCGGCGCCGCGCCAGGGCAGGCTCCAGCGGCGGCGCAGCGGGTCGAGCCGGCAGACGGCGAAGGTGAACAGCAGCCCGGCGGCCAGGACGTGGAAGTGGACTGCGGCACGCAGCAGGGGACGGTCGTGGGCGGCGGCGAACAGCGGGGTGCGGTAGAGGACCCACAGGCCCCCGACGTCCAGCAGGGCCGCCAGCGGCGGGAAGACCAGCCAGGCGGCGGGCCGGGAGTGCGCCGCCGCCAGCAGGCCGCGGCGGGCGGGCCCCGGAGGCAGGGTGCGCAGGACGAGAGTGAGAGGGCGGGCGAGGACCAGCAGCAGAGGGGCGGCCATGGCGGCGACGAGGTGCTGGGCCATGTGGGCGGTGAACGCTCCGCCCGGCGGCGTGGCCGTGGCGGCCGCGGCCAGGGCGGTACCGCCGGCGGCGAAGGACGCGTCCCGCCGGAGGGGCCAGGCGTCTCCGCGGCGGCGCAGGCGGGCGGTGGCCGTCAGGTAGGCGGCGACGGCCAGTACCGCGCCTGCCGCGGCGAGCAGCTGGGCCGGTCCGGGGTCCGTGCCGGCCAGGGCGGGGTGGGTGTGAGCCGGTGTCACCCGGCCACCCGCCCGCTGGGCGCCTGGCGCGCCGCACGGACGGCCAGGGCCCCGCCGACGGCCAGGAGGACCAGGGCGGCGCCGTTCCAGGCCAGGTCGTAGGGGGTGACGTCGACGCCGTAGCGGATCTGGTGCAGGCGCAGCAGCTTGTGGTCGACGACACCGTCGAAGAGCTGGAAGGCCCCCATGCCCAGGACCAGTCCGGCCCGGGCGTGCGCCGGGGCGAGCGTGCGGCGGCGGCGCAGGTCGGCGTACAGGGCGAACCCGGCGATCAGTCCCAGCAGTTCGGCGGTGTGCAGCAGACCGTCCGAGAGCAGTCCCACGGACGACGTGGAACGGTCGTAGAAATGGTGCCAGGCCAGGATCTGGTGGAAGACGATCTCATCGACGGCGGCCATGAGCGCGGCGCCGATCAGCGCGCAGACGGCCATCGACCGGCGGGGCTGGGGGCGGGCGTCGGGCACGGCGGGCCGGACCGGTTCGCTCATGGGCTCTGCTGCCTTCCTGGCGGTGGTGGCGCCTGCCTTCCTGGCGGTGGTGGCGCCGGGACCTGCGGGCACCGGGCGATGCGGCGGAGTGCTCCGGGAGCCGTCCCGGGTGCCCCGAACGCCGGGCGGGTGCGCCGGGGCCTGCGGCCGCGCCGGATGCGCCAGGCCGTGGGGCCGGGCCGAAGCCGCTGCCCCGGCGCGTTCGGACGGAGAGGGAGCTGCCGGAGGGGCAGCTACGGCGCCGGCGGGCCGGCTCAGGCCTTGGTGGCCTTGCCGACGAGAGTGCTGTAGGCCAGCTGCATGGCGTCCGCTGCCGCCAGGGCGGTGAGCGCGCCCGCCGCTGTCCTGGTCGCCCGCGGCCAGAGCAGCTGGGACGCGGTCAGTGTGGTGACCACCCACACGCTCAGGCAGAACGGACAGGTGACGAGCTCACCGACCGCTTCCTTGCGCCCGCCCCCTCGGCTCTTCTCGCTCAGCTCTGCCGGGCCCGCCGACCCCTCGAACTCGGTGAACGGGGCGCGCAGCGGACTGGTCACCGATCCCTTGCTCAACAACCTGCTCAGCCGGAACGTGGCCGCAGAGATCAGAAACAGGTCCCAGGGATCGGGGCGGCTGGGCAACGGCCGGCCCGAGCGGCGGACCAGAGTCGCCCACCCGGCCGTGTAGGCGCTGAACGCGGCCAGTGAAGCGGCGTAGCCGGGGAGCGGGCGCTCCTCCCCGGCCGAGTAGTTGTGGCGCTCACGGCGCAGGACGCTCCTGAGCAGCCGCACCCCGCCACCGAGACCGGTTTCATGACCCATGTTTTTCGCCTTCCGTTCAGCCGGGTCCGTGCGAAGCCGCCGGGAAGGGGCAGCCAGCGTGGTCTGTACCCGGAGCGGGATCTCTTATGATCATTTTTCGGTGTGACACCTAGGTGGCCGGGTACCCAGTCTGCTCATCGCAACTCACGTGCCGATCCGTGCCGGGCGGGGACCGCGGCGGACCGCGCCGGAGCCCTGTGGCCGGTGTACGCAGCGCTGCGGAGGCCGCGCCGGGCGCGGGCCGTGCCCACCCGAGCAGGACGAGCGAGCACACCGCCGCGAACACACACCGGGCGGAGACGGATTCCAGCCGCCGCAGCGCCGCGCGCATCACCGCCCCGAGGGCGACCGGGGAGCCGACGACGGCAAGGTGCCGGCCCGCGACGAGCAGCGCCGGATGCGGCAGGCCGAGTACGCAGCCGGGCGTGCGACGGAACCGGACTTCACCGGGGCAACGGTACGGCTCTCCCGGTCGGCGCCTCCGGTGCCCGGCGCCAGCGTTCGGGTGAGGCGGTCAGCAGGCGGGTGCTTCCCGGGCCGGGCAGGTGATGGGGCACGGCGACCCGGGGTACTCGCAACCGCATGATGAAACGCGCACTGTGGCAGGGCCTGGTCGCCGGAGCGGTCGGCACGGTGGTGATGACCGTGGGCGAGAAGGCGGAGCAGCGTCTGACCGGCCGGCCCGACTCCTACGTCCCGGCACGCACTCTGGAACGCCTGACCGGTATGGCCGAGCGGCCCGGCCGCCAGCCGGATCCGGTCAACTGGGCCATGCACTTCGGCCAAGGAGCGCTCCTCGGCGTGCTCCGCTCGGTCATGGCGCACGCCGGGCTGCGCGGGCCGTTGCCGTCGGCGATGTTCGCAGTGGTCCGGCTGACCAACGACCAGATCCTCGAGAACGCCACGGGGGTGGGCGCCCCGCCCCAGACCTGGCCCCGTTCGGAACTGGTGGTGGACCTGCTGCACAAGACGGTCTACGCCTTCGCCACCGGGGCCGTGGCCGACGCCCTGGCCGCCCGCTCCGGCCCGGGGCCCGGGCAGCGCCACGCCATGATGCGTCCGGGCCGCCGCGCTCATGCCGGACCGCCGCCCCGCGACGACACCTACAGCCGGTGAACCGGTCCCCCGGGCGGAGACCGGAACGGGGGTGAGCGATGGTCTCGTACGGAGCGGAGCAGCGCCTTCGGCTGCGGGTGCTGCGGGCCGACTGGCTGGACCAGGCGTTCGTGCACTGGCCGTACCGGCCCGCCGACGTTCAGGCGTTGCTGCCCGGCGGACTGAGAGCGGACACGTACGGCGGCACGGCCTGGGTCACTCTCACGCCGTTCCTGATGGCCGACGTACGCCCGGCGGGAGTCCCGTCTTCCGTCCCTGCCCTCGGCGGCTTCCTGGAGACGAACCTGCGGACCTACGTCCGGGGCCCCGACGGACGCCAGGCGTTGTGGTTCCTGACGATCGAGGTGTCCTGCCCGGCCATGCTGGCCGCGAGGGCCGTGGGGGCGCCGTACCACCAGGGGTCGCTGAGTCTGCGACGCGACGGCGGGACCTTTTCCTACTCCGGTGCACGCCGGGGCGGCGGAGGTTCGTACCGCCTGACCGTGCGGCGCGGTGCGCCGGTCACGCCGTCGGAGCGCGACGTATGGCTGACCACCCGGTGGCACGCCTTCACGCGCCGTGCCGGACTGGTCTGGGACACCCCGGTGGAGCACGCACCGTGGCCGCTGCACACCGGCACGGTCGAGGATCTGGCGCAGTCGCTGACGACGGCGGTGGGCCTGCCCGCGCCCTCCCACGCCCCGCTGGTGCACTTCTCACCGGGTGTGAGGCGGGTGCGCATCGGGCCTTCGCGGCCGCGGTGGCGCGACACCGGCCCCGCCCGCGGGACGCCGCGGAACTGACCGCCCGAAGGCGCGGCCGGCCCGCTCCCGCCCGGCCCGGCCGGTCACGGCGTGGTGCCCTGGGCGGTCACCAGGTCGGTCAGCGCCCGGAAGCCGCCTTCGGCGAGTGCGCGGCGTTGCTGGTCGGCGGGGGTGCCCTGCCGCAGCAGGCGATGGTCCGGCTGTGGCTGTGGCGCCGAAGCCAG
>NZ_JBSFUB010000160.1:0-10160 GCF_053591575.1 Streptomyces altiplanensis
CAGGAGCGCGTCGAGGATCGTGTCGCTGATCTGGTCAGCGATCTTGTCGGGGTGGCCCTCGGTCACGGACTCCGAGGTGAACAGGCGGCGGGACATGGAACTCCTCATCACAGTCGGTTCAGGGGGACGTCGGCAGGGGTGGCCGGCCCGTGCGGGGCGTCCGGGCGGCTTACCCGGGCCAGGGACAGACCGCTGGTCTCAGGGGCCCAGGCGATCGACACCAGCGCGCCTGCCACGGAGAGCGCGCAGCCGAACATCATGACCGCGCTGACGCCCCACGCCTGAAGTCCCAGGGGAATGAGAAAGGTGCCGAAGGCCGCTCCGATACGGCTCACCGCGGCGGCGAAGCCGATTCCGGTGGCCCGGATCTCCGTAGGAAACACCTCGCTGGGATACACGGCCTGAAGCACGCTGGATCCGGCATGGAACAGGGCGAAGACGCCGAAGCAGACGGCTACGGCCCCCTGGGGGGCGTGCGGCCACAGCCCCAGGACGAGCAGGGCGCCGGCCGTGACTCCGAACGGCCAGATCAGGAGGTTGCGACGGCTCACCCGGTTGATGACGGCCATCCCGGTCAGACATCCCACCAGCAGGAAGGCGTTGAGCAGGAGCTCGCCGATCCCGTCGTTCGGGGCGCCGAGCAGGCCCAGCACCTGGGGCGCGAAGGTGGAGATCGCGAAGAACGGTGTGACCTGGCAGAGCCAGAACAGGCTCGTGAACAGGGTCCGGCGAAGGTAAGGCGGGGAGAACAGCGCTCGGTGGCTCGTCTTCACCTGTTCGGTGCCGGTCTCGGGCCGCGGGAGCTTCCGGCCGAGCCAGCGTTCACTGATCGCCTCCGCCTCCGCCACCCGTCCCTTGCTCGCCAGCCAGCTCGGCGATTCCGGAGTGCCCAACCGCGCCAGCAGCACCACGAGGGACGGGATCGCGCTGCTGGCGAGGATCCAGCGCCACACGGAGCCGTCGTCGGTCAGGGAAGTCATGGCGATGCCGAACGCGGTCGCCAGGGTGTAGCCGACGTACCAGAAGACGATGAGGGAGGCCAGCAGCCGTCCTCTTCTCCTCGCCGGCGCGAATTCCGCGACCAGGGCGCCGGCGATGGCGTAGTCCGCGCCCACCGCGGCGCCCATGACGAGCCGTACGAGCAGCAGTTGCGCCGCGTCCTGGACCACGAGTTGGAGCAGAGAGCCGACAAGGAACACCAGCAGGTCGATGAGGTACATCTTCTGGCGGCCGACCTTGTCGGTGAGCCAGCCGAAGACCAGACCTCCGAAGAACAGGCCGACCAGCGAGGCGGATCCCACCAGCCCGGTTTCCAGCGCCGAGAGCCGAAGGTCGTCCCGGGCCAGCGGCAGTGCGGCGCCGACCACTCCCAGTACCCACCCGTCACAGACCTCGCCACCGCCGGCACATACGGCGATGCGGGTCTCGAACCGACGGACGCGCCGGGCATCGCCATCGGCAGGGCCGGGTACCGAGTGCACGTGTACGGCTGACACGTACGCTCTCCTCCTCCGTCAGTAGGGTCGAATTCTGTCAGCAGGTGGTCATAAGACCCAGCGAAAGGCCCATGCTGTCCGACGCGGTGACATCAAGTTCCGCGCTTTCGGTGAGTACGGCCGTCTGAAGCCGCCTGACCCGATGCGACGGTTCGATGCCGAGTTCGTCGGTCAGTTTCTTGTGAAGCTGGTGATACGCCTCCAGGGACTCCGCGGTACGGCCCGACCGGTAAAGCGCGATCATGTATTGAGCGTGCAGGTTCTCGTGCACCGGATGCCGGGACACGAGGGTGCTCAGCTCGGAGAGCAGCTGGTGGTGCATGCCCAGTCGCAGTTCAGCATCGATGCACTGCTCCAGCGCGGTCATCCGAAGATCCTCTATTCCCGTGACATACGCCTGGATGCAGGGCCCCTGCTGTACGTCCAGCAGGGTGTGCCCGCGCCAAAGGCCGAGCGCCGAGCGAAGAGCCGAAGAAACGAGAAGGTCGTCCTTGCGCGATTGCGCTCGCCGGAAATCTGTCAAGTACTGGTCGAGGGTGTGGAGGTCGAGAGCTCCGTCCTCGACCCGCAGCGAATAGCCCTGATGGTGCGTCTCCAGAATGCGCTTGCTCTCGTCCGTCGTCCTTCCGGAAGAGCCGCCGGCCAGAGCCTGCCGCATCTGGAACACCCGGGTGTGCACGCTCTGCACAGCGCTGCGTGGTGCGGCTTCGCCCCACAACTCCTGGACACAGGTGTCCAGCGTCACTACGGAGTTCGCACTCAGCAGGAGGAGCGCCAGGAGCTGACGCGTCTTGGGTGCGGACGGCAGCAGGGAATCGTCTCCGTCCGTCAAGGACAGAGGGCCGAGAACTCCGAACTTCATTGAACTCCCTCTCGCGCAGATGCCTGATCACGAATCCGACGGAAAAGGCGATCAACAGAGACCAGGAATGGCGATGCTTGAGATCTGGTGATCACCACGCGTCCCGAGTAAAAGCTAGCCACCCCCGAATGGCAGGTCCAGACAGTGCCTGCGACTCTGTCATCCGCGCCCGGATTGAACACCTTTATCCCCTCTCCTGGTTGCCGGGGTACCGAGCGGTGAGCGAATCGATAGAACGCTTTGCTTTGCTGTGCAAGTCCCGCCGACTGAAGGTTCGGAAGCCTGCTGCGGGGCTCATTCGCAGCGATGAAAGGGTTCCCATGACGAAACGGCTGGTCATATTCGACTGCGACGGCGTTCTTGTCGACAGCGAGACACTGAGCTCGCGAGTCATGCGGGAGATGGCAGGCACAGAGGGACTTGACTTCTCGTCGGAACAGGCGCTCGAATTCATCCGGGGCCGAAAGGTCGCGGAGTGGGTCGGGCAGCTCGAGGCGCGGCTGGGCAGGGCGTTGCCGGCCGGCTTCGTACCGCGGTTCCGCAGCAGGTCCGCGGACCTGTTCGCCACCGAACTGCTGCCGGTCCCCCATGTGCGGCAGGTCGTCGAGGGGCTCGGACTGCCCTTCTGCACGGCGTCCAGCGCACCGCGCGAGAAGATCCTCAACACCCTGGGGCTGACCGGCCTGCTGCCCTACTTCCAGGACCGCATCTACAGCGCGTACGAGGTGGGCGCGTGGAAGCCGGACCCCGGACTGTTCCTGCACGCGGCGGCCGACCTCGAAGTGCCGGCCGAGCACTGCGCAGTCGTCGAGGACAGCCTCGTCGGTGTCCGGGCGGGCCTCGCGGCCGGCATGTCGGTGTTCGCCTACGCGCCGCCGGAGAACGGGACGGCGGCGGACCTGGCGGCCGAGGGGGCGATCGCCTTCGGCTCGATGAAGGAACTCCCCGCCCTGCTGGACCGGTGGACCGCGCGGGGCCCGGCCGTCCGCGCTGCCCGCGCTGCCCGCGCTGCCCGATGACGACTGCCTTGCCCTCCGGAGAGAACGAGTTGGAAAGGGACGATTCGCATGCCGAGTGTTCTTGAAGAGCTGCAGCACGCCGGTGGGTCGGCGGAGATCTGGTGGGATTCCTCGCCCCTCGACTTCCCCCGGTGGCGCGACCGTCAACTCGCCACCGCGCCCGACCAGGGCACCAGGGAGCGCTGGCAGGAGCAGCTCGACCGTTTCCTGTGTCCGGCGACACCCGACCGTTCGCTGGTCCGCGGCATCACGACCAATCCCTCCCTGGTCGCGCAGAGCGTCCTGGCCTCGCCGGACAGCTGGCGCAACGACATCCAGGAGCTCATCCGCTACCAGCTGGACCCCGACGTGGAGAGCACGTTCTCACTCGTCTACGAGGAGGCGCTGCGCCGCGCGGCGCGCGAGATGCTGCCGATGTGGCAGGCTACCGACGGAGAGTTCGGCTGGGTGTCGGGCCAGCTCGACCCGCGCCACATGCTCCGCGCCGACCTCATGCTGGAACAGGCGCTGCGCATCGCCCGGATCTCCCCCAACCTCATGGTCAAGGTGCCGGGCACCAAGCAGGGGTACGAGGTCGTCAGGCAGCTGGTGGCCCGCGGCATCTCCGTCAACTCCACGCTCTCCTACACGGTTCCGCAGTTCACGGCCTGCGCCGAGGCGGTGGAATCCGGGCTGAAGCAGGCGCACGACCAGGGAATCGACACCGGACGGTGGCGTGCGGTCTTCACGCACATGATCGGGCGCTTCGGCGCCAACAACGACCTCCGTTACGAAGCGGCCATCCGCGAGATCGAGCTCTCCCGGACCGACCTGCGCTGGGCCGAAGTCGCCGTACTCAAGCGCATCCACACGCTCATCCGGGAGAACGGCCACCCCCTCAAGCCGCTGCTCTCCAGCCTTGAGGTCGACGACCCGGCCCAGGGCAGCAGCACACTGAGCATGCATCTGGAGGAGAGCGCGGGCGGCGCGGTCGTCTACACCTGCAAGCCCCAGTTCATCGCCGACGTGATGCGCCGCGAGAACGAGCTGCCGGTCTTCGGCACCCGCGCCATCGAGCAGGAGGTGCCGGCGGACGTCCTGGAGAAGCTGATGTGGCTGCCGTCGTTCCACCGCGCGTACGACCCGGCCGGCATGCATCCCGAGGAGTTCGCCCACTACGGGCCCTTCATCTCGACGTACGCCGAAGTCATGGCGAACACGAGGAAGCTGATCGATTTCGTCGCGCACCAGTTCCAGACCATCACCGCCTCCGCGCGGCCCCTGCTGCTGACCTGAGCCGCCTGCCGGCCCCCGTCCCCCCAGCCCCCCGTCACCGAGGAGGTGTCGTATGCACCAGTCCATCGCGCTCTGGAGCCATCCCAGGTCGATGTCGACCGCGCTGGAGCGCTCGTTCATCGAGCGGGGCGACTTCAAGGTGTTCCATGAAGCCTTCGCCTACGTCTTCTTCATGCACGAAGAGCGTGCCGCCATTCCGCACAAGAACGCGGACCCGGACCACCCGCTGACCTACCCGGAGATCAAGCGGATGATGGAGGCCGCCCGGCTCGAACGCCCCGTCTTCCACAAGGACTTCCCGTACCACTGTCTCGACCACCTGCTGGAGGACTCCGCCTACCTGCTCGGCCAGGTGAACACCTTCCTGATCCGGGACCCCGAGGAAGCCGTCCTCTCCCACGCCACCGTGCACCCCGAACTCACCCGCGAGGTGCTGGGGTACGAACAACTGGCCCGGTCCTTCGACTTCGTGCGGGAGCTGACGGGCACCACGCCCGTCGTCATCAACGCGGCGGACCTCGCCGCCCGCCCCGAGGCCACCATCGCCGCCTACTGCGCCGCGGTCGGAATCCCCTTCCTCCCCGAAGCGCTGCGGTGGTCCGCGGGCGAGCAGCCCGAATGGACCACCTGGAGCGGCTGGCACACGGACGTCGCCGCCAGCAGCGGTTTCAGCAGGCCGCAACGCGCATACCGCTTCACCTACGAGACACGGCCCGGCCTGCGCGCGTTCGAGCGCCACTGCCGCCCCTTCTACGAGCACCTGGACCAGTACCGGCTTCAGCCGGCCGAGGAGGCCTCCGCATGAGCGTGAGCACTGTCATCGTCACCGGCGGCGCCAGCGGTGTCGGGCGGGCCCTGGTGGGCCGGCTCCTGGACGCCGGAAAAACCGTCATCACCTGCGACATCGACGAGCCGGGCCTGAAGTCGCTGGCCGACGAGCACCGCGGCCGGGCGCTGGAGACCCATGTCGCCGACGTCGCTTCGCACCAGGAATGCGACGCCTTCATGGACCGGGTCATCGCCGCGCACCCGGACGTGGACGGCCTGGTCAACAACGCCGGTCTCTACCTCGGGCAGCCGGTCTGGGAGTACGACGACGCCACGATCGAGCGGGTCATCGCCGTGAACATCAAGGGTCCGGTGTGGCTGTCCCGGCGGTTCGCGGACCACCTGCTGCCGGCCGAACGGCGCGGCGCCATCGTCAACCTGGCCTCGGTCGCGGGAGAGGTCGGAAGTTCCGACGCCCTGTACGGAACGGTCAAGGCCGGTGTCATCGGTCTCACGAAGTCCAACGCCATGAACTTCGCTCCCTACATCCGCGTCAACGTCGTGTCGCCGGGCCTCATCGTCAACACGGCCATCGCCGACCGGATCCCGGACTACCGCTACGCCGAGTACAAGCGCCAGGAGCAGCTCGACGGCGACATCCTCCCCGAGTACGTGGCCGATGTGTGCGCGTACCTGCTCAGTGACGGGTCCCGGACGCTGACCGGCGCCCTGCTGCGCGCCGACAACGGCTCCTACCCGCGCTGACTCCCCTCTCCGTACGTCCTGGAGGCGAACCCATGACTTCCTCAACCGGCGGTTCCGACAAGCCCCTCATCATGCTGCTGGGCATGGGAGACCTGAGCGCCAAGGTGCTCAGCATGCTCCTGAGCGACCCGGCGACCAACCGGGTCGTGCTGGCCGGGCGGGACGCCGAGGCCATACGCAGGCGCGGCAACCTGGCGCTGTTCACCGCCACCAACCTCGGCCTGCACGGCACGGTCGACACCGTCCATGTCGATCTCCGTGACGTCGACGCCACGGCCGAGACCCTGGCCAGGGTGCGGCCCGACATCATCTTCATGGGCGGCTCGCTCCAGTCCTGGCGGGTCATCACGGCCCTTCCCAAGGAGGTCTTCGAGGAGCTCGACGAGGCGCAGTTCGGGCCGTGGCTGCCGATGCACCTGACGCTCAACCACCTGTTGATGCAGGCGGTACGGGATGCGGGCATCGACGCCAAGGTCGTGAACGCCGCGTTCCCCGACGCGGTCGGCCCGGTCCTCGGCAAGGTCGCCCTGGCGCCGACGATCGGCGTGGGCAATGTCGCCAACATCGTCCCCGCGCTCACCCTGGCCGCCGCACACCTGCTGGACGCGCACCCCTCCCAGGTCGAGCTCCGGCTCACCGCCCAGCACTACTTCAGTCACTACGTGCCGCGCTTCGGCGACGCCGGGCAGGGTGCGTACCACCTCGCGGTGACGGTGGCGGGCCGGCCCGGGACGGTGGAGGTGGACCACGGCGCGCTCTTCGCCCAGCTCGACGACCGGCTCAAGCGGATCGGTGGCATCGACGGTCAGCTGCTCACCGCCTCGTCCGCCGTGCGGGTGCTGAAGGGCATGGCGGCCGACAGCGGGGTGCTCGCCCACGCCCCGGCACCGGGCGGTCTGCCCGGCGGGTACCCGGTCCGGGTCCACCGGGACGGCGGCACGCTCGACCTGCCCGACGGCCTCGGGCCCGACGAGGCGGTCCGCATCAACGAGGAGTGCCAGCGCGCCGACGGCATCGACCGCATCGACGACGACGGGACGGTGCACTTCACCGAGCGCGAGATGGCCGTCATGAAGCGGCTGCTCGGTTACGAGTGTCTGAGCATGAAGCTCGGCGACGTCTCCGAATGGGCCGACGAACTCGCTCTGAAGTACCGGTCGTTCGCGGCGAAGTACAGCTGAACCGAAGCGCCGGCCGGGGCACCCGGTCCCGGCCGTCCGCCCATCCGCCAGTCCCGCGGCCGTACGGCCCGCCCGTACGGCCGCGGGGTCTTCGCACCGTCAGAGAGAGCCGGAGGATCATCATGACCACACCCGCAACCCGGGTCGCGGGCACAGCCCCCGTCACCGGAGCGACCACCCCGGACGACTTCGAGGGCCAGTACGTGTCCACCCTCGTGGACCGCTGGGACCAGCTGATCGACTGGGACCGCCGCCGGGCGAGCGAGCAGGACTTCTTCATGGAGCTCCTGAACGGTGCCGAGGCCCGTCGTGTGCTCGACGTGGCGGCGGGCACGGGTTACCACTCGGTCACCCTCGCCCAGCACGGCTTCGACGTCACCGCGGCGGACGGAAGCGCGCAGATGATCGAACAGACCCGGCGCAACGCCGAGCAGCACGGACAGTCCTTCCGCGTCATCCAGGCCGACTGGCGCAGCCTGCGGGAGCACGTCGACGGGCGTTACGACGCGATCGTCTGTCTGGGCAGTTCGTTCCCGCACCTGTTCCAGGAGACCGACCGCCGGGCCGTGCTCGCGGAGTTCTACGAGGCGCTGAACCCCGGCGGCATCCTCATCGTCGACCACCGGAACTTCGACGCGATCCGCCGGCACCGGTACCAGAGCACCGGCAACTACTACTACTGCGGGACCGGGGCGACCGTCACCGTCGCGCACATCGACGAGCGGCTGTGCCGATTCCAGTACGACTTCCCGGACGGTGGCACACACCACCTGGAGGTCTATCCCGTTCTCTCCGACGAGCTCTCGTCCCTGCTCATCGACGCCGGCTTCGACACGATCCAGAACTTCGGCGACTTCCAGGAGAGCTTCGACCTCGACGAAGTGGATTTCGTCATCCACGTCGCCCGGAAGCCGTAATCCATGAGGCACGAGTCATGAAGCAGTCAGAAAGGCCCACACCCGTGGTGAGTGACAAGAACGCCGACAGCAAGCGTTCCAAAACGGTCGCCGGATTCCTCGCGACCGTACTGCTGACCAGTTTTGTGGCGGCGACGTACGGCTTCGGCTTCTATCTCTTCGCGCAGCTCGTCACCGACATGCGCAAGGACCTCGGCTTCGACTACACCGTGGTCGGGACGATCACCGCGGCGGGGCAGCTCGGCTTCCTGCTGTTCGCCCTGCTCGGTACGTGGCTGTCGACCCGGATCGGCGGTGGCCAGGTCGTCATCGGCTCGGTCGCGCTGTGCGGACTGTGCCTGGTGCTGCTGCCGGTGAGCGACAGCATCGTCCTCATCGGGATTCTGCTGACGATCATGGGCGGTACGGCGGCCTCGGTGTACGTACCGCTGGTCGAGATCGTCGGCCGGGTCATCGACTACCGGCACCGCGGCAAGGTGCTGGGGCTGGTGTCCAGCGGAACCAGTTACGGCGTCTTCGTCAACAGCCTCCTGGTGCCCGGCTTCGTGCAGGACGACAACTGGCGGGGGCTGTGGTACTCGGTCGGGTTCGGAACGCTGATGGTGACCATGGTGGCCGCCTTCACCTTCCACCGGCTCGGACTCTTCCGCAGCGAGGAGGAGAACGCGCGCGGCACCGCGACCGCAGGCACGACGGACGACGACGGCGTACCGCGGAACGACGACGGACGTGAGAACAACAGCGCCCGGGCCGGCTGGCGCATGGTGCTGGTCCGTTGGGTGGTCATCGTCTGGACGATGAAGTTCCTGAACGGCTTCGCCTGCATGCCGTTCCAGAACTACCTCTCGCCCTACCTGCGCGAAGGTCTGGGATTCGACATCGACTTCGCGGCCCAGGTCTGGGGAGCCATCGGTGTCATCGGAATGTTCGCCGGATTCGCGGTGGGCTGGCTCTCCGACCGGATCGGCGTACGCGCCTCACTGGTGATGTGCTACGCGCTCTTCTTCACCTCCTCTCTCCTGCTGGTGGTCGCCCCGGTCGGTTTCCTCCCGATGGTCTCGGGCGTTCTTTTCGCGCTCGCCTTCTACCCGATCTACGGACTGGTGCCGGCGTACGTGTCGAAGTCGGCTTCGGGCGCCGCGGCGACGGTCATCTTCGGTGTCACCAACGTGACCCAGGGAGTCGGGGGAATCGTGGGCAACTACACGGCGGGATTCCTGAAGAACGTCACCGGCGATTTCATGTGGTACTACGTCGTCGTCGCCGTGACCGCCGTGATCCTGGGCGTCCTGACCCTCCAGCTGCCCCGCGAGGGATCGGCCGAGAGCGCCATCGGGAAGAAGCCGGCGCCGCCCCGCATCGAAAAGGACGCCGCACAGTCCGTCAGCTGAGAATCACGGGCACACGACCGCGGCCGACACGGCCACCAACGGAAAGGACCCGATGGAACAGCAACGAATATGCACCTGCCGGCCAGGTGCGACGGTGTGGCTGACCGGATTGCCCAGCGCGGGCAAGACCACCATCGCCTACGAGCTGGCCGGACGGCTGAAGGCCGAGGGCCGCCGCGTGGAGGTGCTGGACGGCGACGAGATCCGCGAGTTCCTCTCGGCGGGCCTCGGCTTCAGCCGCGAGGACCGGCACGCCAACGTCCAGCGCGTCGGCCTGGTGGCGGAGGTACTGGCCCGCAACGGCGTCACCGCCCTGGTGCCGGTGATCGCGCCGTACGCCGACAGCCGCGAGGCCGTGCGCAAGCGCCACCAGAGCAGTGACACGCCCTATCTGGAGGTGCATGTCGCCACGCCGGTGGAGGTGTGTTCCGTACGCGATGTGAAGGGCCTGTACGCCAGGCAGGCGGCCGGTGAGATCTCCGGGCT
>NZ_JBSFUB010000161.1:0-10060 GCF_053591575.1 Streptomyces altiplanensis
CGGTCAGCCGCAGCCGGTAGAGCTTCGCGATCAGGTCACCAACCAAACGACGCGTCCACAACTGGCCGACCAGGCCCACGTCACACGGCCGGTGACCGAGCACCGCCTGGCGCACCGCAGCCTGCTCGGCCTCGCCCAGCACCTGGTGAACTCCGACCGGGCGGCCCTTCGTCCGGGCGAGTAACGCCTCCCGGCCTCCGGCCTGCCACCTTGTCCACCAATTGTCCACGGCCTTGAGCGACACCCCGAACACCGACGCAACGTCCTCACGGCCCCGCCCCGCCACCAGCGCGGCCACCGCCCGCAACCGCAGAACCTCCTGCGCCGCCGGCGTCAGGCGCCGCGCGTCCCCCACCAGATCACTCACGCCATGCCCAACGACCCAGAATCACAAGCGTTTCGGATCAATAGGTTCTCCGGCTCGCGGCCATATGGCAATGCTGTGACCTGCTGTTCTCCCTCCTGTCTCAGAAAGTGACGGATGAGTTGAGTCTCAGCATCGTGTCACTTCCTTCGGCCGCCTCCGGCGGAGTTGACCAGGTCATGCGCGATTCAGATCGAGGCTCGGAGAGCCTTCCGCAGGAGCTCGCCGAATTCTGCGGGGTGCGTGGTCAGTCCGATGTGCCCGCCGGGGAAGTGGTGGAGCTCCGTGCCGAGACGCTCGGCTAGGTCAGCTGCCGAGCGGTAGGGCAGCTCACCGCCTGAGTCCTGGCCACCGGCGATCACGAGCCGGTCCGACAGCCCCTCCAGCCGACGGATGTCCGGCGCGTAGGACATGAAGCTGGGCACGATCCGCCCGACGAAGTACGGCAGGTTGGCCATCGTCTGCTCGGCCCGCGCCGCTGCTTGGGGCGGCAGCTTGAGGTCGGCCTTCGGCTCGGTGGTGTCGCCGTCCTTCTTGAGGCCCGCAGCGAACACGGCCATCGCCGGCATGAGCCCTTGGGTGCGGAACGTGTCCTGCACGTGTGCGATGAGCGCGCGGTGTTCAGCCGCGTCCGGCAGGACCTCCACTACTGGCGGCTCGTGCGCCACAACGCGTGCGACGCGTTCGGGGTGGGCGGTGAGCAGGTGCAGGGCGACGATCGCGCCCGAACTGGCGCCGAATACCAGGGCGGGCTCACCAAGCGACAGCAGTTCCAGTATCCGGAACGCGTCATCGGCGTGCTCGGCCACTTGCTGCTCGGCGTCGGGGTCGTCCAGCGTGCTGCGGGACATGCCGCGCGGGTCGTAGGTCGTGACTGTGTATTCGGCGGCCAGGTCGTCAGCGATGCCGTCGAAGGATGCTGCGCCGCCCGTCCCTCCGGGAATCAGCAGCACGAGCGGGCCCTGGCCTCGCACTTCGTAGTGCAAGGTCGCGCCGTTCACACGCAGGCTGCCGATGGCCGGGGCGTTCATGAGGAGTCTCCTTCTCGGGACGGGGGCCAGTGCTCCAGGAGGGTGTGCAGGGCGTCGAGCGCGCGGATCCAGGACTGCTGCGGCGAACGTTCGTGCGCGAAACCGCCCGCCGCTTCCAGGGCGACGAACCCGTGGAACGTGCTGCGCAGCAACCGGACCGCGTCGGTCAGGTCCGGCTCGGCCAGTCCGTAGCCGCGCAGCATGCCGTAGGTCAGCTCGACCGCGCGCCGTGGTCCGGGCGCTTTTGCGGCCAGCTCGGGGTCGATCTGGATCGGGGTCTGCGTTGCCATGTAGCGGCCCGGATGCTTGTGGGCATACTCCCGCCAGGCATTCGCGAAGGCGACGAGCGCGTCCTTGCCTGCTCGCCCGGCGGTCGCCTCCGCGATGCGGATGGTCTTCTCGTCCGCCGCCAGCAGCGCGATCCGACCGCGCAGATCCTCCAGGCTGCGGACGTGCGTGTAGAGGCTCGCGTCCTTCACGCCCAGCCGCCGCGCCACCTGCGACATGGTCACCTGGTCGAGCCCGACGTCGTCCGCCAGCTCCGCGCCCGCTACCGTCACCCGCTCCGCTGTCAGCCCGGCCCGCGCCATGCACCCTCCTAAGAACCTTGGGGTTCTAGTTTTAACCTAGGAGCCCTAGGGAAGCAATCGGGGACGCAATCAGCAAGGGCGCCCGCGGAATCACGGACTGCCTGACAGTTCCTCGGTTGGTGGGTTCGTCAGGGCATCACGCGGTAAGCCTGGGGCCCGTGCCGGCCCGGGCTGCCGCCCGGAGGGCAGCGTCATGGGAGGCTCCGCCGCGGGCTCGGAGGGGGATCTTGTGAGTGTGAGCCCATCTCGCCATGTTCGCGGTGCTCATGCCCTTCTCCTGGGCGAGATCGGGCAGGGTTCGGCGGCGGTGAAGTCGTACGGGGCGGCGGGGGTCGGCCGGGCTCCTTTGCCAGGTCCTGGTCGTGGGCGAAGGCGCGCTCGTGCTGTGCGAGCAGGGCGCGGGTCCGCCGCTCGACGGCGGCCGCGATCGACGGATCCGCCGTCCGCTCGGGCTTGGCGCCCTGGTGGGCGGCGAGCGCCAGTTAGTAGCCGGCCGACGCCGTCTCCCGAGTACGCACCGGCGTGCCCTCACGTCTCGTGACACGAGCAGTCTGGGTCTCCCGGGGGCGGTACTGCTGGCCGAGGCCGGTGTCCTGCTGGCCGAGGCCGGTGTCCTGCTGGCCGCCCGGCCCTTCTCCGACGAGCTCCAGATCATCGACAGCACCCTGGCCGCACCGGAGGAGGCCGCCCACCGTGCGCGCGGCCGCCTGCAGAGCCTGGCCCGCTCCCTCCCGGACACAGACGGAGACGGAGACGGAGACGGACAGGAGGGTGCCTGGGAGGACGAGGAGGGCGAGGAGCTCATCAGCGTGCGGACGGCCGCCGTGCTCCGGCTCGTCCTGGAAGAGCTGTCCGCGCAGGCCTGGAAGGATGTCGCAGAGCACGGGGACCGTCCGGTGAGCAAGGGCCAAGGCCAGGTACTGGGCTCTCTGCCGCGGGTGACATGGGGCAGGACGGGCAGTGGAGGCGGCAGATGGCGCGCTGCTTCGACGACCTGGCCGCCGACCTCGCCCCCGGGGTCCAGAGCTTCTCCCCGGGGTGCACCGGGGAGAAGGGTGGTCTTGCATCTGGGCATCGCCCGGGCCCGGCCGCTGACACGGAACAGGCCGACGCTGGTGGCCCAGGCCGTGGAGGAACTTCCCGAGGCTCGCGGCTGCACCTGGTCGAGGGCGCGGTGAAGGCACACGTCAGCGCCATCCTCGGCGAACTCGGCGTACGCAACCGGGTGGAGGCGGGCATCGCCGCACACGAGGCGGGGCTGACGGGGGCCACGGCCGGGCGGGCGCGGAGGCGGAGTGAGGCGGAGTGAGGCGGCTGGACAGCCGCTCGGCCGGATGCGTGTCCTGGGTGCCTCGGGCAGCTCCGTCCGGGAGCGTTCAGGAGCCGGAAGGACGTGGCTGTTCCGTCGGCGGGTAACTGATGTGGATCACCCGGATGAGAGAGCCCGGAACCAAGATGATCCGGGCGGCGGAGCGCTTCCGGGGGATCGCGCCGGGGCCCGTCCACAGCAGGGGCCCTTGCAGCGCGAGGTCCCGTCGGGCCGGGTCCTCATCGAGGGAGGCGAGCCACAGATGGCCTTCGAGCAGTCGGCCGTCCGCCAACTCGACGGCAAGGAAGGGCCGTTCACCGTTCGAGCCGCGCTCGGTGAGCACCCAGGTGGTGAGGGTGCCGTCCCGGAGCCGCTCCCCCCTGCGTTGGGGGGAGCGCTTACCGGCGTAGCGTCCCGCCGCGAGGCTCGCCGTGATGCTCAGGGCCATCGTCAGGATCCCGGACACCACCCAGGACCACGGCCTGCCGACGAAGTCCCACGGCTCGGACGCCACTTCCTTCAGGGAGACCAGGTAGGGAATCGCCTCTGCCAGCGACGCCGTGAGCAGAGCGCCGAGGCAGGTGGCCAGCGCTCCCACGCTGAACAGGGCGACCACCTCGGTCGTCGAAGTCCGGGGGCCATGGGCGGAGAAGCGGCGGTACGCCTGGTGGAAGGCGAATCCGGGGGTCATCGCCGCCAGAAGCAGGACGGCTGCGACAACGCTACCCGGCACTGCCGTCCTCCGCCGCCGCAGCGGAGTTGTCCTGCGCCGTGGCAGGCGGAGGTGCCCCGGTCACGGGCGGAGGAACGGGCAGATCGGCATCGTCGATGAGAGGTTCGGATACGAACTGACGTTCGTCGTAGTCGGCGAAGTCCGCCAGGTCGAACACGGGGTCGGCGTGCTCCTCCGGGGTGTCGCCCTCGGGGGTGGAGCTGTCGTCGTGGGGCATGGTCTTCCTTCCTACACCTGGGGCGGGTCGTCGAACCGCGTGGTCATACTGACGAGCCCCGCCCAGAGCAACACGGGTACCGGCCCCTGTTCCCCGCGCCACTGGCGCTGGGCCGCTCGCAGGGCGGAGGACGGTGCCATACCCTCCGCGAGCAGCCGGTAGAGGATCACCAGGATTCCCACGGTGGGATGGTCACTGGAGCGGGCACCGCGGGACGGGCCATCGGGCAGAGGGTAGATGCCACCGACGACCGTCTCCGCTCCTCGGCACAGTGCGACGGTGGGGATGCCCAGCGGGTCGGTCCCACGACGCTCGTCGAGTTCGGCCGAGAGACAGGCATTGATCATGAGTACGGGTGGAAACCGCAGCGTCAGCATGCGGGCGGCCGACAACATGGTCGTCCTGTCCAGTTGGAGCGCGTGAGCCAGGCCGGGTCGGTTGTTGCCGTGCACGGAAGCGACGACTACGGAAGGGGGAGCGCGATGCGGTGCCAGCGCGGAGAGCAGGTCCGCCGGCCGGCCGGCGTACGAAACGCCCTTGCCATAGGCGGCGTCCAAGCCCTGTCGCTCCAGTGCCAGGCCCTCGGGGTGGACACCGGCGAGATAGGCGACCGCCTTCCCGTCGGCCGTGACCGGTCGCTGTCCGGCCGCGCGCGCCGCCCGCGGGGCCGGGATGCCGGGCAGGAGCGACAGGCTGGGCAGCATCGCCAGCACCGATCGGTCGGCCAAGTACCCCTCGGCGTGCCCCGGTTCCACGCGCAGCGCCGCCCAGGGCACGCGCCAGAGGTACGAGTCGGGAACGAGCAGCAGTTTCGGCACGTCCCCCTGGGGCGATACGTCCCGCAGAAGGGCCACCAGTCCCTCGGGCAGCAGAAGCGCGGCGATCTCCGCCCAGACGGCCGCGCCGCTCACCACGAGGTGCCGGAAGCGTGCCGTCTGCCGCCAATTGGGCGCGTCGGCCCGTACGCTCTCGGTCCCGGCGGTCGGGCTGGGTGCCGTCACCACCTCCGAGGCCGCGGGCTCGGCCTCGCCTCCGCCCAGGACGCTCCCGATTCCCGTGATCTCACCGAGCAGCTGCGCCTGCCGGGCGTCGACGGAGCGCATGAACGGACGACGCGTACCGTCGGGTGCGGTCCACAGCCCCGCGACGTGCACACTCTCGCCGTCCGTCAGCAGTCTGATCTGCAGCACGTGCGTGTTCCACAGCACCGCCCACCCGCGCGCGTCGGCGATCGTGGTGTCCGTCTCAGCTTCCAGCGCCCGGCGGAACTGCAGCGACACGAGTGTTTCGAGACGGTCGTAGGCGGCGGCAGCCTGCTGCCGTGCCGCCCGGGCGGTCTCGACCGGCATATCCTGCTGCAGGCCTCGCAGCCCATCGCCGGCGATGGAGCCCTCCGACTGTTTGATGGCAGCCAGCAGACCCACCACGTCCGACAGGGCCGCTTCCCCCAGATCGTCCGGTTCCTCGAGGCCCAGCTCGCCGCGCAGCATCTTGCGCAGCGACGTACGGTTGCCGAGGTCCAGCAGTCCGGCGAACGCGTCCGGGGCCAGATCGTCCTGGCCGAGGTGGAGTTCGTGCGCCGTGAGGTACGCGGCCACCTCGTTCTCGCTGTAGAGGTCGACGAAGTACGCCTGCGCGTCCCGCCATCCCCAGCCCGTTCGGAGCTCGGACACCCCTTGCATCAGGCGCGTGTACAGGAACATGGCGTCGCGTGTCCGGCCCTGCAGCCTGGCCAGCCCGGACACGATGACGAGGTGCCGCAACTGGACCGGGAGCGGGCAGCTCGCGTGCCGGAAGGCGCGGTCGGCCTCGGCCGTCCAGGTGGCGGCGTCGTCCAGGCGGCCGTCTTCCATGGCCCCGTACGCGAGGGCATCGCACGCCGCACCGTGCTGGGCGCGGCACCGCCACTTCTTCGCGAGCTGCCGGGCCCTCATGGCGTGTTCGGTGACGCGGTCCCTGTCGCCGGCCTCGAAGGCGATCGTCATGAGGAGGATCTCGGCCCGCACCCGGCTGAGCTTGTACATCAGGTCGCCACCGACAGCGAGGGCCTCGGTGAGAGTGTCGTACGCCTCGGCGTTTCGGCCCCGGATGTGCTGCACCTTGGCCAACATCTCCAGGGACTCGGAGATCGCCGGGAGATTCTCACCCTGCTGGTGGAGACCGACCATGGCCCGGGCATGCTTCTCGGCGGCTACGAAGTCGCCCTGAGCTCCTGCGACGACGCAGCGGGACATCGCCAGGTTGGCCCGCAGCAGGGGGAGCGACGCGAGCGGATGCCCCGCGACCCGCTCGATGATCTCCTCCGCCGCGGCGACCTCACCGGCGGGCCCCAACTCGTTGGCGCCCTGTAATTGTTTGAACAGCGGATCCAGTGCGATGGCGTGCCGTCGCACGTCTGTCCAGCCGACATTCGATTGCGGCGAACTCGCGTACCGGCGGGCCGCCGCTTCTCGCATGGCGGCCCGGAAGCCGCGCTGAGGAGAGGTCTTCCGTGGGCCATCCGGGTCAGCCATGGATCCGACCTTCGCGTCACAAGGCACTCACTCCGGGCCGACCGGCGAGAAGTGGATACTGAGCTCAATGCGCCGCAGCAAGGCGGTAGTTAAGCGTACCGCCAGTTTCCCCGTATGCCCTCGTATCGCTCGGGCCGACCGGCTCCCGGTCGAGGGCGGCGGGGGGAACGGAGGCGTCCTTCACGAAGTTCCGCCTGCACTGCCGCATCCTGTCCGAGCCGCCCTCAGCCGCAGCGTCAGCGGTACCGGATCACGTGCAGAGCGTGGACTCCGGTCGGGTCGAAGGACACGGGGTCCTCGGACGCGCCGTCGAACAGCAGCACTCCGGTGGCTGTCGTGAGCCCGTTGCCCAGCCATCCCACGACCTCGCGCCCCCCGCCGTCCGTGCGGCGGATCCAGATCAGGGCACGTGCTCCGGCGGGGAACGACGACAGTTCGTCGAGCGCTGACGACCAGACCTGGTGGTCCGACGTCGACAGGACGGGCCCGAGTCCGGCGAGGGTCGGTTCGAGCCACAGGGCGCGGCCGGGCGGGGGCGGTGCCGGGAGCGCCTCCGGCGTCCCAGTGGGCCAGACGGCCCTCGCCACTGATGCCCCGTGGGTGTGTGATCCGGCCGTATCGAAAGATTCCTCGGCACTGTATGTGAACCGGGTGCAACCATCCGTGCCCCGCAAGGGTCTACCAAGTGTAGGCAAACCGCTTGCAAGATCACATAGGGGAAATCATGGGATACGCTCGTAATGCCACAGCCGCAGGGGCGTTGGCCGCGCTGGTGGTGGGTGCCACGGCCGCGTTCGGCGCCACCGCCCAGGCCGCGCCCAACGTCACGCCGCAGGGGGTCTGCGGCAGTGGCTACAAGACCGTGAACTCGGTACCCGTCGGTTCGCTGGGCACCGTCTACCTCACGTACAACTCCGCGAACGGCATGAACTGCGTCGCGACCATCCGCACCAGCCCGGGCACCGCCAAGAGCATGTCCGTGTACGTCTACGTCCCCGACACCGACGAGTGGGCCGGGGAATCCGGCAACTTCACGTCGTACGCGGGCCCCGGCCGTGTCTACGGCAAGGGCCACTGCGTGAACTGGGGCGGCTCCATCACCAACGTGTACGTATCGGTGGAGAACTCCAACTGCGCGTCTCTGAAGGAGCGCCGGGTCACCAGCGTCCGTTGACCCCGGCTCGACCACCGGCAGCGAGCTCTCCGCGCCGTCCTTCCAGGTTCGCTTTCCGGAACCCCGCCCGTGGACGTCGCGGGAAGACGCCCGCGGGCCTCGGACTGCACAAAAACAGGGCGTCCTCGGACGGGTCGTCGACGTGGCCGCCGTTCTCACTGTCGGCGCAGTAGCTCGTTACTGCGATTGCTCGGCGTGCGGCCTCGCAGGCGTGCCAGACCGCACGCCGGGTCGGGGTGACAAGTTCCGGCACGCCGATGACCAGTCGCCGTGATGCGGCTGTGGGGGTCCTTCAGAGGGTTATCGGGTCCTGAAGCGGCGGAAGAGATTTCGGGCCAAGTACACGCCCGGGCCGCCGAAGCCGACGATGTCGACGCGTCCGTCGCCGGTGATGTCGGCGAGGAAGCGGGGGTGGTGGTCGATCCGCCAGGCGCCTGCGTCGTCGTTGCAGCCGAAGCCGCGGCACACCAGCTGGGCCTGCTCGAACTGGCCGTCGCCGCGGTGGTGCGACACCCAGACGCCCTCATCGCCGAAGCCGATGATGTCCAGGTTGCCGTCGCCGGTGACGTCGGCGAGAAACCGGAGGTGCTTGTCGCTCGTCCACCGCTGGTCGAGCCCGAAGTCGTTCAGGACGAGCTTGGAGGGCTCGAACGTGCCGTCGCCGCGCCCGCGTGCGACGACGACGCCCTGCGGGCCGAACCCGACGATGTCCACTGCTCCGCCATCGGTGGTCCTGACCAGGAACCGGGGGTGCTCCCCGACCGAGCTCCACCCCTGGTCGACCCCGAAGTCGTCGAGGAGATACAGGGGGTCTGCAAACATGCCGTCCTCGTCCTGGAGTGATACCCAGACGCTGTCGTCGTGGCAGCCGACGATGTCGGCCCGGCCGTCACCGGTGGTGTCGGCAAGGAAGCGAGGGTGCTTGCCGGCCAGCCAGCCCCCGGCTTCCTCGTCGTGGCCGAACGCCTTGAGGACCGGTCCGTCAGCGAGGGGTGCGAATGTCCCTTCCTCGTCCTGGAGGGAGATCCAGACGCCGTCGTCGTGTAAGCCGACAATGTCGGCCCGGCCGTCACCGGTGGTGTCGGCAAGGAAGCAGGGATGCTTGCCGGCAAGCCACCCGCCGGCCTGCTGTCCGTGGCCGAAGGCCGGCAGGACCAGCTCGCCGCCCGCGGGCGCAAACGTCCCGTCCTCGTCTTGCAGGGAGACTCGGACGCCGTCGGCGCAGAGCACGACAACGTCGGGCCTGCCGTCGCCCGTCGTGTCCACCAGGGTCCACATGTCCTTGGGACTCGGCGAGGGCGCGGGCGAGTGCAGGAAACGCTCGTCATCGTCGAAGGTGCCGTCGCCTTGGCTGGAGGCCGCCACAGCTCCCACCGCGGGTTTGATCCCCACGATGTCCGCTTGGCCTGCACCGGTGGTGTCGGCGAGCAGCCGGTCACCGAGCCCGGCCCACCCACCCGGTTGCCTGCTGGGAGAGCAGCCGGCTCCGACGCTCTTCCATCCGTCGGCGTCCTGCTCGCTCCCGAACTGCTTGAGGACCAGCAGCAGGTCGCTGAAGGAGGGCGTCGCGCCGGGTGCCGGGCGCAGCGCGGTCGAGCGGGCCAGCCGCCAGGACTGGCAGCCGTTCCAATGGCTCAGCGGTGCGTAGCGCAGGACGGGGTCGCTGGTGCGCTCGGGTTCGGCCGGGACGAGGCGCCAGCGCTGACTTTGTGCGCTGTCGTCGTACTCGCGCAGGCCGATCCCGGTCTCGTCCTTGTCGGGGTCGGCGGGGTCGGCGAGGTCGAGGACGGCGCCGTCGGTGGCGCCCTCGATGACGTAGAGGCCCGCTTCGCCCTCGACGGGGACGAGGTGCCATTGTTGGCTCTTCTGGCCTGTGGCGGCGTCCCACTGGCGGATGCCGCGGTCCGCGGCGGCGGGGTCGTCGAGGACCTTGTCGCCGACCGCGTTGCGGATCACATACGCCTGCTCGTCGTCCACCGGGGACTTCACCGCACCGTCCGCACACAGTACCGCGTCCGCCAACTCGAACAACTTGTCGCGCCGGGCGGTCAGACACTCGTAGAACTCGCCCCGGATTCCTAATGGTGTTTGTCAAGCGGCCAGGGCGATGGGCGGCACGGGCTGGTAGC
>NZ_JBSFUB010000162.1:0-9975 GCF_053591575.1 Streptomyces altiplanensis
ACTCACCATCGGAACCGGCCAAGTGGTCAGAATCTCCTGCCGAGTGTGGCGCCGCCGCCGGTGCCGCCGGCACCGCCGTTGCCATTGGCGCCGCCCGCACCGCCCGTTCCGCCGGCACCGCCGACGCTCGCCGTGCCGCTCGCGTCGCCGCCGTTGCCGCCGTTGCCGCCGTTGCCGTTGGCGCTCGCAGCGCCACCGGTGCCGCCGAGACCACCGAGCCCGCCGCTGGTCCCGACGCCGTTGGCACCGTTGGTACCGGGGAATCCCAGAACCCCCAGCGCGGAGTGGGCTCGGGCACTGCCCGCACCGGCCTGGGCGGAGGCGAGGGCCGGGGTGGCGGTGAGGCCGGCTACGGCGATCGAGGCGATGAGGAAGGTCCGTGCGGTGGCCGTCGTGCGCATGAAGCGCATGGGATACGTCCTTCGGTTTGCCGCCGGGGAAAATCCCCGGCTGACAGGTAACAACGTAGGCACACCCAGCGCCCCCTGCGCCCTACGAATGAGTGAATGTCTTTAAATAGCCTGATCCATTGAACTTTGGCCTTAAATTCCAGAACATTGGTTTTCGCCGTTCTTGAATTCAGCAACTTTGGCCAGAATCAGTGGCATTTATTTCGATTCCCGCCATCGGGGACGGCTTCGACAACTTCTTCCATGCCGTCGTCCCCGACGACCTCGCCGACGACGTCCGGGCCGTCTGGGACGACGCCGTCGCGGCGCCCTAGTGGGAGGGTCCGCCGGTCTGGGTGCATGGCGACCTGCATCCTGCGGACGCGCCCGCGGGCTGGCTGCTCTGAAAACTCATGCTGATGGGCCAGAGCGGAGACCGGGGCCTTCCCGGCGGCAAGCCGACGTGGGGATCCGTAGGCAATCGCGGCCGGTGAGCGAGGTCGGCTCGGTTCCCGTCGGCTCGTCTTCTCCGGTTCGCGGGTTCACTTGGAGGGCGAGGCAGGGGCACAGGCCGGGGCTGCAGTTCATGGTGTCGACCGGCCGCCATCACGGTTTCGAGGCGCTGGAGGAGCAACGCCTGCTGCTTGCAATGGACTTCGTCCGGGTCGTGGATGTGCTCGTCCAGCAGTTTGAACTGGATTTCGAGCACGAGGGGTACACACACGACACACCCCAGACTTCCTGGCGGTGATGCCCGGCGGGGCGGGTGGTTGTTCCACGTTCGGCCGGAGCGGCTGGTCAAACCGCTCGACGCCTTGAAGTTCGCGGCGGCCCTGCACGTGGCGGAGGCCATCGGATGTCGGTATTCCGTGGTGGCCAGCTGGCGTCCGCACGTCCACAGCGTTCTGGACTTTCTGTCGTCCCAGCGTCACCCGTTGTAGGACCCGATGCAGCTCCAGGCTGAGCTGCTGGCCGCTGTCCGGGAAACGGGAAAACTCCCGTTCGGGGAGAGGTCAAGGTCACGAGGTTGCCGGTGGTCACTCGCGCGCACGCGACGCATCTGCTCTGACACCGGCGGCTGGCCACGGATCTGGGCTCTCCCCTTGACGACAGCTCGCCGGTCTGGCGCAGTGTCTCACCACGGCGGCGTCAGGCCGATGGGCCCGACGTCGTGTCGGGCCCATCGGTCGTTTTCACGGAACGCCCTCGGCGGGGTTCAGCGGCACAGGGCGGTGTCCACGGCGCGTTCGAGACTCCTCCGGGCCGCCTCGTCGGTGAGCTGCATGGTGACCGCGACGTTGGTGGCGCGGCCGTCGTCGGTGGCGCCGCCCCGGGTCTCGTACCCCGGGAAGCTGCCGCCGTGGCCCCAGGAGAGACCGCCGCACGGCAGCGGCCTGCTGACGAGTCCAAGTCCGTAGCGGGCGGCGGGGCCGAAGGTCGCTTCGGCGGGGACGGTGGAGCGCATCTGGGCGAGCTGGGCCGAGGGCAGGAGGCGGCCGGCCAGGAGTGTGCTGAAGAAGCGGTTGAGGTCGGAGTTGGTGGAGATCAACTGACCTGCCGCCCAGCCCCAGGAGGGGTCGATCTCCGTGATGTCGCGCAGCGGCGCGTCCGCCGATTCCCGGTAGTAGCCGTGGGGGTGGGGCTCTCGGATGCTCGCGTCACCGGGGACTGGGAAGTAGGTGTGGCGCAGCCCGATGCGCTTGATGATGCGCCGGTCGATCTCCTCGGCCAGGGGGCGGCCGGTGACCTTCTGGACGATCAGGCCGGCGAGCACGTAGTTGGTGTTGCTGTACTTCCAACTCGTCCCGGGGGCGAAGTCGGCCGGGTGCTGGAGGGCTGTGTCGAGCAGTTCGCGGGGGGCGTAGTAGCGGACGTCGTCCCCGAGGTAGTTGCTGTAGTTGGGGAGTCCGCTGGTCTGCTGGAGGAGCTGGCGGACGGTGATGCGCCGTCCGTCGATCCCTTCCCCGCGGACGAGGCCGGGCAGGTAGGTGTCGACGGAGGCATCCAGGTCCACCCTCCGCTCCGCGACGAACTGGAGGACGACGACCGCGACGAAGGTCTTGGTGTTGCTGCCGATCCGCACCTGTCCGTCGACGGGTACTGGTGCGCCGGTGGCCAGGTCGCCGAGCCCTGCGGTGTAGATCCGGGTGCGGCCGTCACGGTCCTGGACGCTTCCCAGCGCGGCGGGCATCCGGTCGTTGCGCACCAGCGCGTTCAGGCTCTGCTGGACGGCGTCCGGCCTGGCGGCGGCAGCGGCCAAGGGCGGGGCAATGGCGCCCAGTGTCATGACGCCGATGGCCACCGCGGCTGAGGCGGGCAGGGCCCGTCGCCGCGTGCCCTGCTGCCGGCCCGGCGAGCGAAGCCCTTGCCGCGTCTGTCCACGCATGAGTCAACTCCTGAGGAATCGTTGGATCGTCGCTCGGGTCGTTCGGGTCGCCGGGTTGCCCCAGTGCCTGCTTCATCCGCACAGGGCCCTGTCCACGGCGTCCTTCACGTGCTGCGTGGCCGCCTCGTCCGTC
Organism: Streptomyces altiplanensis; assembly: GCF_053591575.1. Classification (NCBI taxonomy): domain Bacteria; kingdom Bacillati; phylum Actinomycetota; class Actinomycetes; order Kitasatosporales; family Streptomycetaceae; genus Streptomyces; species Streptomyces altiplanensis. The sequence continues at coordinate 2,909 of NZ_JBSFUB010000162.1, forward strand.
GGGATGCTGGTGACCGCGACGTTGGCGGCGCGACCGTCGTCGGTGACACCGCCCCGGGTCTCGTACCCCGCGATGTCGCCGCCGTGGCCCCAGTAGACGCCGCCGCACGACAGCGGCCTGCTCGTGAGCCCCAGTCCGTAGCGGAGGCCTGAGGTCCCGGCGGGGACCGTCGTGCGCATCTCGGCGAGCTGGGCCGCCGGGAGGAGGCGGCCGGCGAGGAGCGCGGTGAAGAAGCGGTTGAGGTCGGAGTTGGTGGAGATCAACTGGCCTGCGGCCCAGCCTGCGGAGGGGTCCATCTCCGTGAAGTCGCGCAGCGGTCCGTCCGCCGGACTGCGGTGGTAGCCCTGGGGGTGCGGCTCTCGGATGGTCATCTCTCCGGGGGCGGGGAAGTAGGTGTGGCGCAGCCCGATGCGCTTGATGATGCGCCGGTCGATCTCCTCGGCCAGGGGACGGCCGGTGACCTTCTGGACGATCAGGCCGGCCAGGACGTAGTTGGTGTTGCTGTACCCCCAAGTCGTCCCCGGAGCCGCGTCGGCCTTGTACCGGAGGGCGATGTCGAGCAGCTCGCGGGGTTCGAAGTACCGGTTCCTGATCTCGTCGTCGTCGACGTGGACGCCGTAGTCGGGGAGTCCGCTGGTGTGCTGGAGGAGCTGGCGGACGGTGATGTGGCGTCCGTCGATACCCTCTCCGCGGACGAGGCCGGGCAGGTAGGTGTCGATGGTGGCGTCGAGGTCGATCTTCCCTTCACCGACCAGCTGCAGTACCACCACCGCTGTGAACGCCTTGGTGTTGCTGCCGATCCGTATCCGCCCGTCCCTGGGCACCTTTGAGCCGGTGGTCAGGTCGCCGACTCCTGCGGTGTAGGTGCGGGTTCGGCCGTCACGGTCCTGGACGCTCGCCAGCGCGGCGGGCATCCCGTCGTCGCGCACCAGGGTGTTCAGGGCCCGCTGGACGGCGTCCGGCCTGGCGGCGGCAGCAGCGGACGCGGTGGAATCGAAAGCGGAGGCGGTGGACGGGGCGAGGGTGCCCAGCGTCATGACGCCGATGGCCACCGCGGCCGCGGCCGCCACGGCTCGTCGCCGCCTGGCGCCGTGCTGCTGCCGGGTCGAGGAAGGAAGGCCCTGCCGGGTCTGAGCTGGCATCAGTCAACTCCTGGGGAATCGTTCGGTCGGGGCACGATCCTCGTTTCCAGGGCCCTTTGACCGCATCGCGGGAAGGCGGGAGAATTCGCTCCCCCGATCGGGGGAGGCTGCCGGTGGGCTGCCCGGCGATACTGACGACCATGATCAGGATGATCCGGCCGCTGTTGCGCGGCTCTACGTATGCGGGTGTGCTGTTTGCCTATTGCGGCGCGCTGGCGAGCCTTCCGCTGCTGCCTCTCGCCCTGTTGCCCGCGCTGTCGTGGCAATCCGCGCCCGAGAGCGTGCAGATCGTTCTGGTCCTGCTGGTCTGGACGGTACTGGTCGGCGTGATCGGACTGGCGCGCCCCGTACGGCGGGCGCTGGTCGTGTCCGCCCGCCGACTACTGCGGGTGCCGCTGCCGAATCCGGTGGCCGGTCGCCGAAAATCTGGTTCCCTCGGTCTCGACCGCTGGCGGACCCCGCTCTGGCTGGTGCTGCACGCGGCCGTCGGGTGGACGGGGGCGCTGGCGAGCGGGGTGCTGTTCATCATGGGCCTCTCCTTGCCGGGGAACTGGCTCGGCGGCGAGGCGCGGGCGAATCTGTTCGGCACGTCGGTCCGGGTGTCCGGCGGGTGGAGCTGGGTGGTGGCGGCCGTGTGCATCCTGCTGGCGGTGGCCGTCTGCGTACTGGTTACGAAGGCTCTGCGATGGTCGGCGCCACGGCTGCTGGGGCCGTCGGCGGCCGAACGGCTCGCGCTGGCTGCCGAGCGGGAACTCCTGCTGGCCGAACGCAACCGGATTGCCCACGAGTTGCACGACTCGATCGGGCACACCCTGACGGCGGCCACCATCCAGGCGGCGGTGGCGGGCGAGGTGCTCTCCGCCGACCCGGCAGCGGCGCGGGCCGCCATGCGCAGCATCGAGGAGTCGACGCGGGCCGCGCTGCAGGACCTGGACTACGTACTCGGAGTGCTGCGCGAGAAGCAGGCCGGGACGGCGCCGACCCGGACCCTGGCCGACCTCCCCGAGCTGCTGGACCGCCTGCGGCACGCGGGGGCGGTGGTGGAACCGGAGCTGTCGGGCGACCTGGCGCAGGTACAGAGGACGCTCTCCCGGGCGGCGTACCGGATCCTCCAGGAGGGGCTGACGAACGCGCTGCGCCACGGAGCGGGCGGCCCGATCGAGGTCCGGGTGGCAGCCGGGCCCGACCGACTGGATCTCACGGTGGTCAACCGGACCGGGCCACGGACGGGCCCTGGCCGAGGTACCTTCCCGACCTCCGGCCACGGTCTGCCCGGGCTGGCGGAGCGCGTCAGACTGCTGCACGGTGAGTTCCAGGCCGGCCCGGACGGGACGCAGCACTGGCGGCTGGCCTGCCGGCTGCCGAAACGGGTGTCGGCGTGAGTGGATCCGACGCGGGCGAAGGCACGGCCCTGCCCTCCGTCACCAGCCCTTCCGTCACCCTCCTGATCGCGGACGACGACGAGGTCACCCGCAGCGGCCTGCACATGCTGCTCGCCGCACAGCCGGGGATCACGGTGGTGGGCGAGGCCGCCGACGGCGTCGAGGCGGTCGAACGGGCGAGGATCCTGCGACCGGACGTGGTCCTGATGGACGTCCGGATGCCGCGCCTCAACGGGATCGAGGCCACCCGCCAACTCCTTGCCGAAGCGGCCGAACCGCCGAAGGTCGTGGTGATCACCACCTTCGAGAACGACGGCTACGTCACCGCCGCCCTCAGTGCGGGCGCCAGCGGCTTCGTCCTCAAGCGCCTCCCGGTCCGCCAGATCGCGGAGGCGGTCCGGGTGGTGGCGGTGGGCGAAGCGGTCCTCTTCCCGGCCGCACTGGGCCGCATGGTCGCCCCTCGGCCGTTGGGCTCCGCCGAGGCCCTGCCGCGGGCCGCCCTCACCAGCCGGGAGGAGGAGGTGCTGCGCCTGATGGCCACCGGGCTCTCCAATCCGGAGATCGCAGGTTCCCTCACGGTGAGCCAGGAGACGGTCAAGACGCATGTCGGGAATGTGCTGACCAAGCTCGGCGCGCAGAACCGAACCCATGCGGTGGTGATCGCGTACGAGTCCGGCCTGGTGGTCCCCGGCTTCGCCGGCTGACCGGCTTCAGTACCGACCGCGAGTAGCTCCGCCTCGCAGTCCGGCCCACGAACGCGCAAAGAACCTGGCCGAGGCCATAGCCCAGCGAGGCCTAGGTGTATTGATCACGAACGTTGTTAACAGTGGTGGTCTTGATCATGGCGAAGACCTCCGATGTGGTGGAGGTGTCTAGGCTCCACACCACACACGGAGGTCTTCGTGTCCCACCCTGGACAGAGCACGCGCGTCGCGGCACGCGACCGCGGTGCCGATCCGGCTGTGCCGGGACCGGGGCCGGCGCGACTGCCCGGCGGCAAGGCGGCGCCACCCCGCGTCCCGAACCCGCCGGCGCTGCTTGCGCAGCGATGTTGGAGCCCCAGTCGTGGCCGACGACCACCGCGTTCTCCTCGCCGAGGGCGCGCACTACGGCGACGTTGTCCTCCACCAGGTCGAGCATCCGGTAGGCGTCAATTGCCTCCGGCTTGGAGGAACGGCCATAGCCGCGCACGTCGATCGCCACCGCCCGGTGGCCGGCCGCGGCGAGGCCCAGGAGCTGGCGGCGCCAGGAGTACCAGGACTCGGGGAAGCTGTGCACGAGCAGGACCAGCGGGCAGGTGCCCTGCTCGACCAGGTGCAAGCGCCCGGCCGGGGCCTCGACACTACGGTGGCGGAGCTCGGCGGTCGGCTCAGGTTGCATGGGCTTCTCCGCGGATCGCTGGCAGACGCGGCTACCCATCGATCATGCGGCGCGGCACCCGACCGACGCGATCAGCCTTGCCATTCTGGCAAACTCGCAGGACAGAGCCGCGGAGCGGCGCGGGCAAGCAGGAGCGGGACAGGTGGCAGTCGACAACGTGGACGGCACGCTGGCCTCGACAAGGCCCCGGTTGCGGGCCGCGCGCGACTCTCGCACCATTATGACTTCCGCCCAAGGTGACTCCGCCGGGCTCAGTCCGCCAACTGGTTGAGGCACCGCCGAGAGTTCGGGAACGGCGCGCATCGTCCTGCTGGCACTCGCGGCCGGTCAGTTCCTGATGGCGCTCGACAGTTCGGTCATGAACGTCTCCATCGCGACGGTGGCCGAAGACGTGGGCACGACGGTCACGGGAGTGCAAGGCGCCATCACGGCCTACACCCTCGTGATGGCGATGTTCATGATCCCCGGTGGCAAAGTAGGGGCGCTGATCGGCCGCAAACGCGCGTCATGATCGGCTGTGTTATCTACGGCTGCGGCTCTCTCACCACGGCGCTCGCGCCGAATCTGCCCGTGCTGCTGCTCGGCTGGTCGTTCCTCGAGGGCATCGGTGCGGCACTCATCCTGCCCGCGATCGTGGCGCTGGTGGCGAGTAACTTCGCCGCCGAACACCGGCCCGCCGCCTACGGTCTCGTCGCGGCCGCAGGGGCCGTGGCTATCGCGGTCGGGCCGCTCATCGGGGGCGTCGCGACGACGTACTTCTCATGGCGGTGGGTCTTCGCCGGCGAGGTCGTCATGGTGCTCCTGATGCTCGCCGGCCGTATCGCCGACGCGCCGATCGGCGAACGCCCCCGCATCGATCTCGTCGGCGCCGTGCTCTCCGCGCTCGGGCTCGGGATCTTCGTCTACGGCGTACTTCGCTCCGACGAATGGGGCTGGTTCAAGCCGAAGCCCGACGCGCCTTCGTGGCTCGGGGTGTCGCTGGTCGTGTGGCTGATGCTGGCCGGTCTGCTCCTGGTCTGGCTTTTCCTGCGCTGGGAGGCCCGCATGGTGGAGCGGCGCAGAGAGCCCCTCATCGACCCGGGCATGCGGCACAACGAGCAGCTCACCGGCGGACTGACGATGTTCTTGTTCCAGTACCTCGTTCAGATGGGCGTCTTCTTCGTCGTGCCACTGTATCTGTCCGTGGCGCTCGGCCTGTCCGCGCTCAAGACTGGCGCCCGCATCCTGCCGCTCTGCGTGACATTGCTGGCGGCGGCCATCCTGATCCCCCGCTTCCTCCCGGATGTCTCACCACGGCGGGTGGTGCGGCTCGGGACCCTCGCGTTGCTCGCGGGCGCGGTGCTCCTGATGGCCGCGCTCGACGCGGACGCTGGCGCGCCAGCTCGGGTCCGTCACCGTGTCCGCGGTGCCTGAAGCACAGAGCGCGGAAGTCGGCGGCGTCCAGAACGCCGTACCAACCTCGGCGCCTCGATCGGTACGGCACTCGCCGGTTCGATCATGATCGCCTCGCTGACGACTTCCTACTCGTGAAGGGGCAGAGGGCGAGAGTTCTGACATTGCAGCACTGCGAGCTCAGCGCTCCTACGTTCATGTGGACAAGGAGCGTGCTCGCCTGGCGCTGACGGCGGGTATCGATGAAGTAGAGCAGGCCAGGCTCATCGCAGCCCTTAGTACTGCAACGGTCTTTGGCGTGACGGGTGGGCAGGTTGGTCGTTGGGCTGGTTATGGGTGGGGACCTGAGTGAGGTGAGGAAGTGGGCGGCGGGTCTGGGTGAGGTGCATGAGCGTTTCATGCATCGGTTTGCCCGGTCGGAGCCGCGTGAGTCAGCACTGGCGTATATGCGGGGCTTGATAGCCCCGCTGGAACGGAAGAATGGCTGGACGCTGGCCGAGGAAGCCGGGCACGCGGCTCCCGACCGCATGCACCGGCTGCTGAACCGATGCGACTGGGACCCTGACGAAGTCCTCGGCGACGTGCGTGATTACGTCGTCGAACACCTTGGTGACCCGGAGGCCGTGCTGATCGTGGACGACACGGGCTTCCTGAAGAAAGGGGTCCGCTCGGCCGGGGTCCAACGGCAGTACTCCGGGACGGCGGGGCGGACGGAGAACTGCCAGGTCGGCGTCTTCCTCGCCTATGCCAGCGCTCGTGGCCGCACGCTGATCGACCGCCGCCTGTATCTGCCCACGTCATGGACCGATGACCGGGAACGCTGCCGAGCCGCGGGCATCGAGGACACGGTCGCCTTCGAGACGAAAGTGGCCATCGCCAAGGCGATGGTCCGCCGGGTGATCGCGGAGAAGATCCCGTTCCGGTGGGTGACCGCGGACGCCGCCTACGGCTTCTCCAAAGGCTGGCGGTCCGAGCTCGAGCGGGCCGATGTCTTCCACGTCATGGCCACCACCCGGCACGACACTGTCGTTACCCGCTGGGCCATGGACCATCCCGTCCACGACCTGTTCAACGGACTGCCGAGGCAGAAGTGGAAACGCCGTTCCTGCGGCAACGGGGCCCACGGCCCACGCGTCTATGACTGGGCGAGGGTCGAGGTCCGGCCCTGGCACCGAGAGGACCGCCGGCACTGGGTGATCGCCCGCCGCAGTGTCCGCCGGCCCGAGGAGATCTCGTACTACATCGCCTACTGCCCCGCCGAATCCACTCTCGACGAACTGATCCGCGTCGCCGGCAGCCGGTGGGCCGTCGAGGAATGCTTCCAGACCGCCAAGCAGGAATGCGGCCTGGACGACTATCAGGTCCGCCGCTACCCCGGCTGGCACCGCCACATCACCCTCGCCATGGCCGCCCACGCCTGCCTCACCGTCCTGCGGGCCCGTGCACTCGACACCGACAAAGCAGAAACGGATCCTCCCAGCCCATACCCCTCACCCTCCCCGAACTGCGGCGCCTGATCAGCCGGCTCACCCGGCCCCACCCGACCATCGACCACGTCCTGCACTGGTCACACTGGCGCCGCAGACGGCAACACCAAGCCCGCCTCAGCCACTACAAACAACGCGGCCACACACCACCAGAAGCTGCCCATCCATCAGGCCAAAGACCGTTGCAGTACTAGGTGATGTTTCTCGGATCTCCTGACGTGAGTGGGGTGTTGAGGTCAGGCTGGCTGCATGGGCCGTGGGGATCTGACGAACGCGGAGTGGGA
>NZ_JBSFUB010000163.1:0-9972 GCF_053591575.1 Streptomyces altiplanensis
GGCCGGACTTCACCCGGGGAAGTCCGGCCCCGCCTGCGCGGCGCCCGCCGCCGCCCGGTCCAGCAGCCCCGTCCGTACCGCCAGGGCCGCCGCCTCCAGCCGCGAGCCGACGCCGAGCTTCATCAGGACCCGCTGGACGTGCGTACGGGCGGTGCTCGGCGCGATGCCCATGCCGGCCGCGATCAGCCGGGTGCCCTCACCGTCCGCCACCCGCACCAGGACCTCGACCTCGCGCGGCGTCAGCATCCGGAGCAGCCGCCGGCCCTCGTCGTCGGGCTGCGCCGCCGGGTTGAGCAGCTCCGCGAAGGCACCCTGCAACAGCAGCGGCGCCACCGCCGCCTCCCCCGCCCGCGCCTTCACCATGGCGCGCTCGACGCCTTCGATGCGCTCGTCATGGCGTACGTAACCGGACGCCCCGGCGGCGAAGGCCGCGGCGATGCCGCGCGGGCTGGGCACCGGGCCGAGGACGAGAACGGCCACCTGCGGCCGCTCGCGCTTGATGTGGGCGATCGGGTCGAAGACCCCCGGGCCGGCGGGGGCCGCCGTACCGAACAGGCACACCTCGGGCGTTCTGCTGACGACCAGTTCCGCCGCCCCGGACGTGGGGGCGGTCGCCGCGAGCACCCGGTGCCCGCGCAGTTTGAGTGCCGAGGCGAGCGCCTCGGCGAGCAGTCGGTGGTCGTCGACCACCATGAGCCGCACACCCATGGACAAACCCCCCATACCCCTGCCCTGGAGCTGGCCCCCCGGCCCTCCTGCCCCGGCAAGCTACACGCTTGTTCGACGTTGCGCGCCCCTTACCGGTAAGAAGCCCCTCGGATTGTCGAATTCCACGCGATTCAGGACTACTTGCCGGTCGGTGTGACAGGGAACGGCCCCGGCAGTGGCGGCGAACCACTGCCGGGGCCGTCGTGACCTGTACGTCGGGCGCGCCGGGCGCGCCGGGCGCGCCGGACGCGTCAGCCGGTGCCGAAGCCGGCCGCCAGGTAACGCTTGAAGCCGTCGCGCTGCTGGCTCATGAGACGCGCCCCCATGAACAGCCGGCCGTCGGCGTAGCGGTAGTGCGCGGAGTCCACGCCGAAGCCGGTCACCACATCGCGGACCGCGTCGCCGACCGGGAGTTCCAGCAGCAGCGTCTCCTTCATGGAACCGCCGTCGATGCTCACGACCTGGCCGCCCTTGTCGTAGGGCGGCGACTTGTACGCGATGATGTTGCCGCCGTCCATGCGGATCGGGTGCAGCGCGTAGCGCTCGCCCGCGTCGGCCCGGTCGGTGGTGGGCTTGCCGGTCGCGAGGTCGAAGGAGACGATCTCGTTCGTACGGACCCCCACGCCACTGCCCTCGTGCTCCTCGGTCGGCACGTAGATCCTGTCGTTGCCGACGACGACCTTGGTGCAGCCCTCGGTGTCCCGGCACCTCGGCGCGTACTTCTGAGCGTCGACCGCGATCCTGGCGCGCAGCTTGCCGGTCTTCTCGTCGATCGAGAAGAAGTCGGTGACGCCACTGCCGTCGCCCGCCGTGTCACCGACGTCGGCGGCGGCGACCAGCGGCTTGGTGGAGACGATGCTCGCCCGGTCCACACCGCTCGGCATCTTGTACGTGGCGAGCGGCGTGCCGTCCTTCGGGTTCAGGTACTGGACGGAGAGCTGGGGAGCGCTGATCGAACCGCAGCTGCGCACCGTGGCGAGCGCCTCGCCCCCCGCGTACCCGACGTCGCGGCACTGTTCGGCGTTGTCGTCCGGCTGCCAGCGGAGCTTGCCGGTGGCGACGTCGAAGGCGGCGCCGCCGCCGGTACCGCCGGCGCCGACCGCGTCACCGCCGATCGTGACCTCGCTGAAGGTGATCTTCTGGTCACCCGCCTTGACCGACTTCTGCCACACCAGCCTGCCCTCGGCGAGGTCGATCACCCCGACCTCGGTGCAGGGCGAGTACGTCTTGCCCGCCGGCATCGGCCCCGCGAAGAGGATCGCGGTTCTGTTGTCCTTGGTGACGTGGGGCGACGACGCGCAGACCTCGCCGGGGAGCGGGATCGTCCACAGCTCCGTGCCCTTGTCGGGGTCGTGGCCCACGACCTCGTTGAGGCCGCTCTTGACGTACGCCTCGTCGGTGATCCAGGAGCCGTTGACGCCGGCGACCGACTCCTTCACCTTCGGGCCGGGCAGCTGGAAGAGGAGCCGGGCGTCGGTGTCGGCCGGCTTCTGCTCCTTGCCTGCGCCGTCGGGCGCGGGCTTGCCGTCGTCGCCGCCTCCGCCGGACGAGCCCGCGGAGGAGTTCCGGGCGGGGTCGTCCTTGCCGCCCCCGTCGCTGCCGGACGCGTACCAGACGCCGCCGGCGACGATCAGCGCCACCGCGGCGACCGCCGCGACGACGATCGTCGTCGTGTTGCTGATCTTCCTGCCGCCGCCCGTGCCCTGCGGGGGCGCGCCCTGGGGATAGGCGTACGGCGGCTGCTGCTGACCGTAGGGCGGCTGCTGGCCGTACGGGTTGGGCTGCCCCGGCTGGCCCGGGTAGCCGTAACCGGGCTGCTGGCCGGGCTGGGCCGGGTAGCCGTACCCGGGCTGGGGCTGGGCGGGCTGGGCCGGCGGCGTCTGCGGGTAGCCGTACCCGGGCTGCGCCGGCGGCTGCTGGGGCGCCGGAGCGCCGAAGCCGCCCGCGGGCGGCGGGGTCGGGGCACCGAACCCGCCCTGCGGGGGCTCGTTGGGCGGGGGCGGGGGCGGGGGTTGCGTCATGGCGTACGTACCTCTGGAGAAGGGGAGCGGAAGACGTCGGGAACGTGGACCCGGAACTCAGTCACGTGCCGTCACTTGCCGAAGACCATCATGGTCTTCGCCTCCTTCTCCTCCTTGTCGTTGGTGGCGCTGACGCGGGAGTTCACGAGGTAGAGCTGACCGCCTTCGTAGGCGACCCTCGGGGCGAAGAAGTTGTTCTCGATCGAGGCCGTCGACGCCGGGTTCTGGAGCAGCACCTTCGGCTTGCCGCCCGACGCCGGGATGGTCGCGACCGCGCCGCCCCTGTCGTACGAGCCGTCGATGTGGACCAGGACGTCGTCGCCCTCCATCCGCAGCGGCGTCATCGTGCGGTCGGGACCCGGGGAGGAACGCCACTTGGGCTTGCCGGTGTCGAGGCTGAACGCGACGACCTCGTTGGTGCGGTTGAGGCCGCTCGTCTTGTCCGCGGTCACCATGTAGAAGGTGTCCTCGTCGGCGGCGACGCCGGTGCAGCCTTCGAGGTTCCTGCCGAAGATGACGAACGTGCCGCCGCACTGCGGCTGGAACTTGTCCTTGCCCCCGTCGATCTCCGAGCGCAGCTTGCCGCTGTCCGTCAGGGAAATGACGCTCCAGCTCTTCTTCTCGCGGTGCGTCGCGGACACGACGAGCGGGGAGACGGAGTAGACCCGGTCGACCTCCCAGCCCTGGGCCAGCGGGTACGACCACTTCACCTTGCCGGTGGCGGAGTCGTGCTCCTGGATGCGCTGGTGGTTCTTGGCGGCCTCACCGGTGGAGCAGGCCGCGGCGGCGATCAGCTTGGCGCTGCTGGTGAAGGCGTACGGCTGGCACTCGCCGGGCAGCTTGCCCCAGAGCTCCTTGCCGTCCTTCATGCTGAAGGCGGTGGAGTGACCGGTGCGGCCGGCGGTGACGGTGTTGCCGCTGATCGCGATCGTGATGTCGGAGAGCAGGTCGAACGTCCCCTCCTTCTTCACCTCGGCCGTCCAGCCCGCCTTGCCGGTCCCGAGGTCGACCATCTGGAGCTTGCTGCACTTGGCCCGCTCGGTGGTGTCGCTCTTGACCCCGAAGACGATCTTGCCGTCCTCGGAGGCCCTGCTGGGCGCCGCGCAGAGCTGCGTGGAGAGGGGAAGACTCCACTTCTCCTTGCCGTCGCTGGTGTTGTAGGCCGCGACCTTCTTGTACATGGCCTTGACGACGAGGCCGTTGCCGGTGAACCACGGACCGAACACGTCCGAGCCGTTGCGCGGCAGGTCCACGTCGTTCTTCTGCAGCCACATGACCTTGGCCTCGCCCGACTGGCGCCCGCCGTTGAGGTCGTCCTCGGCGTCGCGCCCGCCGGCGGAGCCGCCGTCGGAGCCGCCGGTGTCCCCGGAGGGCAGACCGCCCGTCCCGGCGTCCTTGCTCCCGCCCGCGACGGGCTTCTTCTTGCCGCCGCCGTCACCGCTGGTGGCGAGGTAGACGCCGCCGCCGACGACGAGGACCGCGGCGAGGGCCGCGCCGATGATGACCGCGGGCTTGCCCTTGAAGGGGCCGCCGCTGCCGCCGCCCGGGGCGGGTGCGCCGGGGTAGCCGCCGTAGGGGCCCGGCTGCGGCTGACCGTAGGGGCCCGGCTGCGGCTGACCGTACGGGCCGGGCTGCGGCTGGCCGTAGGGACCGGGCTGCGGCGGCTGGCCGTACGGTCCCGCCTGGCCGGGCTGGCCGGGCTGCTGGCCCGGGTAGCCGTACCCCGGCTGCGGCTGCGGCGGGGCCTGCGGGTAGCCGTACCCGGGCTGCGCCGGCGGCTGCTGGGGCGGGGCCGGGGGCATCTGCGGCGGCTGGGCAGGCTGCTGGGGCGGCTGCTGCCGGGGGTCCTGGGGGGCTCCGAAGCCGCCCTGCGGCGGCTGGTTGGGCGGCTGAGACATCAGCGCTTACCTCTTCACACGAGACCGCCGCCCGTTCGGCCTCCCCCGCAATTCCGGCGGCGTAATCCCTCCGGAACGGAGCGAATCGGACTTGAGCCCCGCAGATCTACGTCAGTCGAGCGGGGCTTCTTTCTATCACCCGGCCCCCTCCTGACAAGGGCCCGGCCCGCCCCTGTTCCCAAGGGAGGACCGGCCCGTGACGCGCTCGTTATCCAGCTTTACGTATCTGCTACGCGTCCTCCGCCAGTTCCATCCACCGCATCTCCAGCTCGTCGCGCGCGGTGACGAGTTCACGCAGCTCGGCGTCGAACAGGGCGACCTTCTCGAAGTCGGTGGCGTTGTCCGCGATTTGGGCGTGCAGCTTCGTCTCCTTCTCGGAGAGCTTGCCGAGCTGCCGCTCGATCTTCTGCATTTCCTTCTGGGCCGCGCGGGCGTCGCCGGACGCCTTCTTCTTGACGGGCGTGGCGGCGGCAGCGGGCGCCGGGCCCGCGGCCTCGATCATCTGCTGCCTGCGCTCCAGGTACTCGTCGAGGCCGCGCGGCAGGTTCCGCAGCGTCCGGTCGCCCAGCAGCGCGTACACCTTGTCCGTGGTCCGCTCGATGAAGAACCGGTCGTGGGAGATGACGATCATCGACCCCGGCCAGCCGTCGAGCAGGTCCTCCAGCTGCGTCAGCGTCTCGATGTCGAGGTCGTTGGTCGGCTCGTCGAGGAACAGCACGTTCGGCTCGTCCATCAGCAGCCGCAGGATCTGCAGCCGCCGCCGCTCACCACCGGACAGGTCGCCGACCGGAGTCCACTGCTTCTCCTTGGTGAACCCGAACTGCTCGCACAGCTGACCCGCGGTCATCTCGCGGCCCTTGCCCAGGTCCACCCGGTCGCGTACGCGCTGGACGGCCTCCAGGACCCGCAGGTTCGGGTCGAGCTCGCCGACCTCCTGGGAGAGGTACGCGAGCTTCACGGTCTTGCCCACGACGACCTTGCCCTCGACGGGCTGGGCGTCGCCCTGCGTGCGGGCCGCGTCGGCCAGGGCGCGCAGCAGTGACGTCTTGCCCGCGCCGTTCACGCCGACGAGACCGACGCGGTCGCCGGGACCGAGCTGCCACGTCAGGTGCTTGAGCAGCACCTTGGGCCCGGCCTGGACGGTGACGTCCTCGAGATCGAAGACGGTCTTGCCGAGCCGCGAGTTGGCGAACTTCATCAGTTCGGAGGTGTCGCGCGGCGGCGGCACGTCGGCGATCAGCTCGTTGGCCGCCTCGACGCGGAAACGCGGCTTCGACGTACGGGCGGGGGCGCCGCGGCGCAGCCACGCCAGCTCCTTGCGGACCAGGTTCTGGCGCTTGGTCTCCTCGGTCGCCGCGATGCGCTCGCGCTCGGCGCGCGCGAAGACGTAGTCGGAGTAACCGCCCTCGTACTCGTGGACGGCGCCGCGCTGCACGTCCCACATGCGGGTGCAGACCTGGTCGAGGAACCAGCGGTCGTGGGTCACGCAGACGAGCGCGGAGCGGCGGCCCTGGAGGTGCTTGGCGAGCCAGGCGATGCCCTCGACGTCGAGGTGGTTGGTCGGCTCGTCGAGGACCAGCAGGTCCTGCTCGTCGATGAGCAGTTTGGCGAGGGCGATGCGCCGGCGCTCACCACCGGAGAGCGGGCCGATCACCGTCTCCAGGCCGTGCTCGAAGCCCGGCAGGCTCAGCCCGCCGAAGAGACCGTTCAGTACGTCGCGGATCTTGGCGCTGCCCGCCCACTCGTGGTCGGCGAGGTCGCCGATGATCTCCTGGCGGACGGTCGCGGCGGGGTCGAGCGAATCGTGCTGCGTGAGCACGCCCAGACGCAGGCCGCCGCTGTGCGTGATGCGGCCGGCGTCGGCCTCCTCCAGCTTGGCCAGCATGCGGATGAGGGTCGTCTTGCCGTCGCCGTTGCGGCCGACGACACCGATCCGGTCGCCCTCCGAGACACCGAGGGACACGCCGTCGAGCAGGGCACGAGTGCCGTAGACCTTGCTGACGGCCTCGACATTGACAAGGTTGACGGCCACGAGTGCGCACTCCAGGGACGGGAAGGGGACAGACGCTCAAGCGTAGTCGCCCCCGCAGCCTTGCCGACGACTGCCCGGTTCCGGGCCGCTCAGGCGCCGAGTACCGTCGCGCCCGGCGCCGGGGACTGGGCCACCCGTGCCGTGCGGCAGGTGCCCGAGGCGGTGAGGGCCGCGGCCACCGCCCGAGCCGACTCCTCGTCCTTGGTCAGGAACGCCGTCGTCGGCCCCGAACCCGAGACCAGGGCCGCCAGGGCGCCCGCCTCCGTGCCCGCGGCCAGGGTGGCGGCGAGGGAGGGGCGCAGGGACAGGGCGGCGGGCTGGAGGTCGTTCACCAGCGCGCCCGCCAGAGCCGTCGCGTCGCCCGTGCGCAGGGCGTCCAGGAGCGCCGGGGACGCCACCGGGGGCGGGACCTCGGTGTCCGCCGTCAGGCGGTCGAACTCGCCGTACACCGCCGGGGTCGACAGCCCCCCGTCCGCCACCGCGAACACCCAGTGGAAGGTGCCGCCGACTTCGAGGGGGGACAGGTTCTCGCCCCGGCCCGTCCCCAGCGCCGCCCCGCCCACCAGGCTGAACGGCACGTCGCTCCCCAGCTCCGCGCAGATGGCGAGCAGTTCGGGCAGGGAGGTCTCCGTGCCCCACAGTTCGTCGCACGCCAGCAGCGCGCCCGCGCCGTCCGCGCTGCCTCCCGCCATGCCGCCCGCGACGGGGATGTCCTTGGCGATGTGGATGTGCACGTCGGGCGGGACGCCATGGCGCGCGGCCAGCGCGATCGCCGCCCGCGCGGCCAGGTTCGTACGGTCCAGGGGGACCTGGTCCGCGTCCGGCCCCGAGCACGTGACGCGCAGCGAGTCGGACGGGGTGACCGTGACCTCGTCGTACAGCCCGACGGCCAGGAAGACGTTCGCCAGGTCGTGGAACCCGTCGGGGCGCGCCCCGCCCACCGCCAGCTGGACGTTGACCTTCGCGGGGACCCGGACCGTGACCGTCATGCCGCCGCTCCCTTGTTCTCCGCGATACGGGCGAACTCCTCCACCGTCAGCGACTCGCCCCGGGCCTGCGGCGAGACCCCGGCCGCGACCAGCGCCGCCTCCGCCGCCGGAGCCGATCCCGCCCAGCCCGCCAGCGCGGCCCGCAGCGTCTTGCGGCGCTGTGCGAAGGCCGCGTCGACCACGGCGAAGACCTCCGCCTTCGACGCCGTGGTCTTGATCGGCTCGGCCCTGCGCACCAGTGACACCAGCCCGGAGTCCACGTTCGGGGCGGGCCAGAAGACGTTCCGCCCGATCGAACCGGCCCGCTTGACGTCGGCGTACCAGCAGGCCTTCACCGACGGCACGCCGTACACCTTGTTGCCGGGGCGGGCCGCGAGCCGGTCCGCGACCTCCGCCTGGACCATGACCAGCGTCCGCTCGATGCTCGGGAAGCGCTCCAGCATGGTGAGCAGCACGGGAACCGCGACGTTGTACGGGAGGTTCGCGACCAGCGCCGTAGGAGCGGGCCCCGGCAGCTCCGTCACCTGCATCGCGTCGGAGTGCACCAGGGCGAACCGGTCGGCCCGCTCCGGCATCCGCGCCGCGATCGTCGCCGGCAGCGCGGACGCGAGCACGTCGTCGATCTCCACGGCCACCACCCGCTCGGCGGCCTCCAGCAGCGCGAGGGTCAGAGAGCCGAGACCGGGCCCGACCTCGACCACCACGTCGTCGGGCCGCACGCCGGCCGTCCGTACGATCCGGCGGACCGTGTTCGCGTCGATGACGAAGTTCTGGCCGCGCTGCTTGGTCGGGCGTACGCCGAGCGCCGCCGCCAGTTCCCGGATGTCGGCGGGGCCCAGCAGGTCGTGCAGGGGCTCGGGAGGCGTCTCAGAAGGCTCAGTGCTGCTCACCGCTCAAGCGTAAAGGCCCCCGGCACCCGCCTCGCCCCGCGTGGTCCGCCCCCACGCCGCTCCGCGCACCGGGGTGCCGGGAGGGGGCGTGCCGGGGCGCTCCCCGCAGGGCGTCGGACACAGCTTTGCGCGTCGCGGACAGCCGTCCCGAACGTTCGGCGCCCGGGGAGACGCCCCGGCGCGGCACCGGCCCCGGGGCCCCCGCGAAAAACGGCGGCCGCACCCGCCCCGCGACGGCGCCGCCCCCGCCTCAGCCCCGCAGCCTGCCCCCGCAGTGCGGCCAGGGGCTCGCCCCCCGCTGCACGTACAGCTTCTTCGCCCGGAACGTCTGCTCGCCCGCGCTCGCGTCCTGCGGCCGCCCCCGGCCGCCCAGCGCCTGCCAGGTCTGCGTGTCGAACTGGTAGAGGCCGCCGTAATGGCCCGTGGCGTCCACCGCGCCGGGCCGTCCCCCGGACTCGCAGCGGGCGAGCCCGTCCCAGTCCAGCCCGTCGGCCCCGGACACGGAGGCCGGCCGTTCCTTGGTGCCGACCTTCACGCGCCGCGTGACCGGCTCCCGGGCGATCTCCTCGGCGGTCCTTCTCGGCTTCTGCCTGACTCCGTTGACGATCCGCACGGAGTACGTGATTTTCCTGGAGCCGTACCGCCCCGCCTGCACGACGGCTTCGGTGCCCTGGAAGAGCGACGGGTCCGCCGTCCTCTCGACGGCGAACGGAATGAGTTCCTCACGCACTTCCTCGGTGCCCCTGATCCGCATCACGGTGACGGTCTGCCCGTCGCGCGGGAAGCTGCCGGGCGGCACGGAGGTGGTGTCCTGGCCGCGCAGGGTGATGCCGGCCTCCTCGACCGCCTCCCGCACGGTCGCGGCGTTCGTGCGGACGGTGCGTTCGCGCCCGTCCGCCATGAACGTCACGGCCCGCTCGGTGCGTACGTCCAGGGCGAGGCCGGTCCGTCCGATCTCCTGGGAGCGCGAGGCGGAGAGGTACGCGCCCTCCGCGCGCACCCCGAGCTGGCGCAGGGCGCCCTCGACCGTGCGGGCGGTGGTCCACACCCGGCGCCGCTGCCCGTCCAGGGTCAGGGCCACGGGGCGGCCGTACCGGACCACCACCTCGACGCCGCTCGTCAGTGCCGCGCCGGGCGCGGGTGCGACGAGGTCGTGCGCCCCCACCTCGACGCCCTGGTCCTCCAGCAGCTCGGTGACGTCGTCGGCGAAGGTGTGCATCGTGCGGGGTACGCCGTCGACGCTCAGCTTCACCGCCTTGTCGTGGGCGACGAAGGCCGAGGTGCCGCCGGCCAGGAACGCGACGACCAGCGCCTGCGGCACGAGGCGGCGCAGCGCCTCCGGGCGCTCGGCGCCCTTGCGGCGCTTGGCCCCCCTCGCGCTGGATGCGGCCGACGTCGGGGCCCTTGATGCCGTGCTCGGCGAGCAGCGCGGGC
>NZ_JBSFUB010000164.1:0-9820 GCF_053591575.1 Streptomyces altiplanensis
TTAGTGTAGACACGCGGTGTCATCTACCGGGGGGGCCCCCCGGGGGGGGGGGGGGGCCCCCCGGGGGGGGGGGGGGGGGCGCCCCCCCCCCGCCGGCCCCGCCCGCGCTCCCCTAGAAGGGGTTGAACTCGTCGTACTCGCGCTGCGGGTCGTCGCGCTGGGCCTCGCGGTCCCGGCGGCGCGTCGCCGCCGGACGCGGGGCGTCCAGGCGGTGGTCCTCGCCGCGGCGGCCGAGCATCTCCGCACCCGCCATCACCGTCGGCTCCCAGTCGAAGACGACCGCGTTCTCCTCGGGGCCGATCGCGACGGCGTCGCCCGCACGGGCACCGGCCTTCATCAGCTTCTCCTCGACGCCGAGACGGCTGAGGCGGTCCGCGAGGTAGCCCACGGCCTCGTCGTTGCTGAAGTCGGTCTGGCGCACCCAGCGCTCCGGCTTCTCGCCGCGCACGCGGTAGACGCCGTCCTCCTCGGTGATCGTGAAGCCCTCGTCGTCGACGGCCCTGGGACGGATGACGACCCGGGTCGACTCCTCCTTGGGCTTCGCGGCGCGCGCCTTGGAGACGACCTCGGCCAGCGCGAAGGACAGCTCCTTGAGGCCCAGGTGCGCGACCGCCGACACCTCGAAGACGCGGTAGCCGCGCGCCTCCAGGTCCGGGCGGATCATGTCCGCGAGCTCCTGGCCGTCCGGGATGTCGATCTTGTTGAGGACGACGACGCGCGGCCGGTCGCCGAGGCCGCCGTACTGCGCCAGCTCCTCCTCGATCACGTCGAGGTCGGTGAGCGGGTCACGGTCGGACTCCAGCGTCGCCGTGTCCAGTACGTGCACGAGCACCGAGCAGCGCTCGACGTGGCGCAGGAACTCCAGGCCCAGGCCACGGCCCTGGCTCGCACCGGGGATCAGACCCGGGACGTCGGCGATCGTGTAGACGGTCGAGCCCGCCGTGACGACACCGAGGTTGGGGACGAGCGTGGTGAACGGGTAGTCCGCGATCTTCGGCTTGGCCGCACTCAGCACCGAGATCAGCGAGGACTTGCCGGCACTCGGGTAACCGACCAGCGCCACGTCGGCGACGGTCTTGAGCTCCAGGACGATGTCGCCGCCCTTGCCCGGCTCACCGAGCAGCGCGAAGCCCGGCGCCTTGCGGCGGGCCGAGGCCAGCGCCGCGTTGCCGAGGCCGCCGCGGCCGCCCTCACCGGCGACGTACGTCGTGCCGTGTCCGACCATGTCGGCCAGGACGTTGCCGTCCTTGTCGTAGACCACGGTGCCGTCGGGAACGGGCAGGACCAGGTCCTGGCCGTCCTTGCCGGAACGGTTGTCGCCCGCGCCGGGCTGGCCGTTCGTGGCCTTGCGGTGGGGGTGGTGGTGATAGTCCAGCAGGGTGGTCACGGACTGGTCGACAACAAGGGTGACGTCGCCGCCGCGCCCGCCGTTGCCGCCGTCGGGACCGCCCAGCGGCTTGAACTTCTCACGGTGTACGGAGGCGCAGCCGTGGCCTCCGTTACCCGCGGCGACATGCAGTTCGACGCGGTCCACGAAGGTGGTCATGGGTGGGTCCTCCAGTACATGCGGAAATGTCTACATACGTAACGCGCCAAGGGCGGCCGCGCTTCCCCGTCATCCGGGAAAGAGCGTCCGCCCTCGGAAAATGCTGTGCGTACCGCTCGACGAAAGCCGGAATTACTCGGCGATCGGAACGATGTTCACAACCTTGCGGCCACGGTGCGTGCCGAACTCCACCGCACCGGCGGCGAGCGCGAACAGCGTGTCGTCGCCGCCACGGCCGACGCTCGTGCCCGGGTGGAAGTGGGTGCCGCGCTGGCGGACCAGGATCTCACCGGCGAGAACGGTCTGACCGCCGAAGCGCTTCACGCCGAGCCGCTGGGCATTGGAATCGCGACCGTTCCGAGTGGACGATGCGCCCTTCTTGTGTGCCATGTCTCAGTCCCTTTACTTCGCAGCCGTGGGGATACCGGTGACCTTGATCGCCGTGTACTGCTGGCGGTGACCCTGGCGACGGCGGTAGCCGGTCTTGTTCTTGTACCGAAGGATGTCGATCTTGGCACCCTTGTGGTGGTCCACGACCTCGGCGGTGACCTTGATGCCGGCCAGGACCCACGGGTCGCTGGTGACGGAGTCGCCGTCGACCACGAGCAGGGTCGAGAGCTCGACCGTGTCGCCAACCTTGGCCGTGGGAATCTTGTCAACCTCAACGATGTCGTCGACAGCAACCTTGTGCTGACGACCACCGCTGCGCACGATGGCGTACACGCTGATCTCTCTTTCGCTCGGGACGGGACCCCTGATGCCAGCCGTTCGCACGGGCCGTGGGGCCCGCGACAGATCCGAATGGACGAGCGGCCTCTAACGGCATCCCGAAGGAGTGCCGGAAGGGAGGTGCTCAGGAGATGGCGTGCACAAAAACACGCCGACGGTCAAGAGTACGGGCCCCTGCAGGGAGGGTCAAACCGGGCCCAGCGGTCACAGTCCCAGGGCAGTGGGGCATCAGGCCAGGGCGGAGGAGAAGTCGCCCAGGTCGATCCAGGTGATCCTGTTGGTCGACGTGGCCCCGTACACCTTGACCAGTCCCTGGGGGTTCGCATCCACCCGGCAGGCGTTGATGCCCCGAGAGTTGTCGCGCGGACAGACCGCGCGGGTCAGCTTCGGCAGGACCGACCCCGCGGGAAGTGCGCCCAGTGTGGAGTCGGCGGCGAAGTCACAGGAGAGGCCGCCCCGCATTTGCAGGAAGCGCGTCCCCGCGACATTCACCACGCGTACCACCGGTGTGTCGGCGGCGGGCGTGACATCGGGCTCGAGGACGAGGGGCTGCCGGTCGCAGATAACCCTCATGCCGTCGGTGCTGTCGCCGGCGCGGCGAGCAAGGGAGCACCGGCAACCGTGGCCGGCAGGGCGACAGCCGCAGTGAGCAGTGTGCGGCGGCTGGTGTGGTGGACGGGCACGGCTGATCCTCCGAGATCGTTTTCGGGCAGGCAGGCGGGGGCGGGGGCGGGCGGGGCGCCGTCAGTGCCAGGCCGCCGAGAAGCTGTCGAGGCCGATCCAGGAGATGTTGTTGTCCTCGGTGTGGCCGAACGCCGTGAGTCGGCCTTCGGCGTTCACCTCCACACCGGCGCGGTCAGTTCCCGGGCCGACGGCCTGAGCAGTTGGATCGCCACCACAGCCGTGCCTGCCCGGCCCACCGACTTCAACTGTGACGGCCAGCGGGACATCGCCGTTGCCGACCCCGAGGCCACCGTCGGCGCCGACGCCAAGGCCGGACTGGTCCGGATCGTCCACTGAGCCGGCAAGGGAACTGCGGAGATCCATCAGGACTCCCCCAACCTGCCCGGCGGCGCCGAGCCCAACGACCGCTTCGGGGACGCTCTGGCCGTCTTCGACCACAACCTGGACGGCTGCACCGACCTCGCCGTGGGCCTTCCCGGTGAGGCCCTGGGCGATGCCGCCGACGCCGGCATGGTGGGGGGCCGGCGTGGCCGGGGTTCCTGAAAAGGGCGACCGATTCGGCACAGCGTCACAGCGCCTGGGCGCCAATATCACCGCGGCCGGCCCTCACCTCTGTGCGGGCATGCCCAATGGCCCGTCTTCGTACGGCACCGTCCACGCGCTGCCGTGGGTAGACATCATCGCCGGAGCAAACGAGCCGATGACGACGTACCAGCCGGGCACAGGCGGTCTCCCGGCAGCGGGAGCGACGTTCGGCACTGCAAGCCAGTAGCCGGTCCGCGCGGGTGACGCGGGTGAACCATCCCCGATGCGGCTTGGTCCTTCAGGCGGTGAAGGACCAAGCCGCATCGGCGTCTGCCGGAAGCAAACTCACCAGCCCTGCCATCCCCCGGCGAAGTGACTCAGAACACTTTCGGTTCTCCGACCACAACCAATTACTCACTCGTTGGTCTTTACCGTTGCCACAGATGCGCCTGGAGCGCTCTTAGGCAGCAGGGGAGCCATGGAGGGTGTCGCCGCATGGAATTCGCCTGTTGGAGGCGACACGGCAGGTCGTGGGAGCAGCGGGGCGAAGACCGCGTTCACCAGGTCCTCGACCGCAAGCTCGGCATTGAACGCGGTGCGCACCACACCTCTGAATCTCACGAACGGGAATCGGCCTGTGACCAGACCTGACATATCCGTGATCATCGGCGCCTACAACGCCATGCCCTACCTGACACGGACCCTCACTTCTGTCGTCGAGCAGTCGATCGGACACGGCCGGATGGAAATCATCACGGTCAATGACGGCTCGACCGACGGGACCGGCGAGGAACTGGAACGTTTCGCCGCCGACTATCCGGGGCTGTTCAAGGTCTTCCACCAGGAGAACTCCGGTGGCCCCTCGGGTCCCCGCAACGTGGGCCTGGAGCACGCCGCCGGCCGCTTCGTCTTCTTCCTCGACGCAGACGACTACCTCGGCGAGGAGGCGCTGGAGCGGATGCTCGCGGCGGCCGAGAAGAACAGGACCGATGTCGTCCTCGGCAAGATGGTGGGCGTGAACGGCCGGGGGGCTCCCGCGTCGATGTTCCTACGCAACCAGCCGCGCACCGACGTCTTCTCGTCCCGGGTGTACTGGGCCCTCAATCCGCTCAAGCTGTTCCGCCGCGACCTGCTCGAACGGCACAAGCTGCGGTTCCCGACCGGTTACAAGGTGTGCGAGGACCAGTTCTTCACGGCGCTCGCCTACCTGAACGCCGACGGTATATCCGTGGTCGCGGACTACGAGTGCCTCTACATCGTCAAGCGCGACGACGGCGGGAACATCACACTGACCACCCGGGGCTCGCAACAGCGCATCCAGACCCTGCGGATGATGGTCGACCTGGTCGAGGAGCACGTCCCGGCGGGGCCCGACCGCGACACCCTGATGAACCGTCACCTGTCGATCGACATGTTCCACGCCCTGATCCACCTGGTCGCGGAACCGGACGAGGCGGTGCGGAAAAAGGGCCTCACGGACCTGCAGGAACTCCTCTCCCGCTCGTACCCCGACTCACTCAAGGAGCGTGTCAACGCCATCACCCGGCTGCGCTGCGAGTTGATCCGGCGCGGCCTGCTCGACGAACTGATCGAACTGGAGAGAGTCGACAGGCGGCACAGGACCGCCGGAACCTCTCCTGATGTGCTGATCAAGGACGGTCGCGCGTACGTCGGGCTCCCGTTCTTCCGTGACGCCGACCGCGGCATACCCGACGAGTGCTACGACATCACCCGCGATCTCCAGGCCCGCCACCGTCTCGACACGGTGTCCCTGGACGGTTCCCGGCTCACCCTCGAAGGGCACGGTTATCTGCGCCGGGTCACCGAACCGCGTACCGGTGCGGAGCTGATACTGCGCGAACTCACCACCAAGGCCGAGCACAGATTCCCGGTCGCCACCGTCCCCACCACAGGTCTGGGCGCCGACGAGGACGGCGGTCTCTTCGACTATCCCGACGCCGGATTCGCCGTGACGGTGGACCTCATGCGCGCCGTGGACGGCGGCAGGCTTCCCAAGGGGCTTTGGAACGTCTTCCTCGCCGTCGAAGCCGGCGGTGTCCGGCGGGAGATCCGTATCGGCCACAAGCGTCTGCCCACGGTGGAGGGCAGTCCCCGGACGTATGTGGTGAACGGGGACGGCCACGAGGAACCGATGGCCGTCGCCCTCTACTTCACCCATCCGTACGACAACCTCAACGTGGACGTCGGCGAGAACAAGCATCGAGTGGCGGACAAGCTGAGCGTGACGGGCACCGCCCGGGCGGAGGGGAAGGGCGCGACCCTCACGGTCACCGGTTCCTGGAAGCTGTCCGCGCTGCCGGTCGACACGCTGTGCGTACGGATGACCGGCGAGGACGGGGACAAGCGCGACTTCCCCGTCTCTCCCGTCGGCACGAACGGCTTCGTGGCCCACGTGCCGGTCGACGGCCTCCCCGTCGGCACGTGGGTGGCGACGCTCCGGCTCGCGTCGGGAAAGAACGCGGCATGGACGGCGCCCGTGCCGCCGCAGAGGGATCTGGCACCACTGCACTGGCGCCGTTTCGGTCTGCCCTGGTACGCAAAGCCCGCAAGCAGCGGCAAGTTCCTGAGCCTGCGGGTGGGCCGGGTGGACATCGTCCGGGGCGCGGTCGCACGGCTGAAGCAGCGCTGACCGGCGCCGGGTCCACTGCCCGGGTACAGACCGCGTACCGGTAGGGGAACCGGCGGACGACGGACACGCATGAGGGAGGCCACCCCACTCGGGGTGGCCTCCCTCATTTCCCTCTGTCAGGCCTCGGTGGAGGCGTCAACGCCGGACGGCGGCTGCTCCGCGGCCGCGGTCTTCTTCGAAGCCGACGCCTTCTTGGCCGTCGTCTTCTTGGCCGCGGTCTTCTTGGCGGCCGTCTTCTTCGCGGCGGTCGCCTTCTTCGCGGGGGCCTTCTTGGCCGCGGCCTTGCGCGTCGCCTTCTTGGCCGGAGCCGGAGCCTCGGCCTCCGCGGCGGGCTCGGCGGCGGGCCGGGGCTCGGCGGCGCTCTGGTCCGTCACCGGCGTCTCGACGACCAGCACGGCCGCCTCCTCCGCACCCTTGGGCGATCCCGCGGGCGCGGAGGCCTTGCGGGTCGCACGACGGCGCGCACGCGGCGGAGCCGCCGCTGCCGGCTCCTCGGCCACGGGCTGCTCGGCCGGGACCTCGGCGGCCACCGGCTCCGCGGCCTTCGGCTCCTCGGTCTTCGGCTCCTCGGCCACGGGGGCCGGGGCGACGACCTGGACCTCCTCGGCCGCCGGCGCGCCGGCGCTCTTCGGCGCACCGGCGGGAGCCGTCGCCTTGCGCGTCGCACGACGCCGCGTACGGACCGGGGCGGCCTCCGGCTGCGGCTCGGGCGAGGGCTGCGCCTGCTCCACCTCGGGCTCGGGCTGGGGCTCGGGCTCCGCCACGGCCTCGGGCTCCGGAGCGGGCTCCGGCTCGGGGACGTACACCGGCTCCGCCGCCTTCGGCGCACCGGCCGGAGCCGTCGCCTTGCGGGACGCGCGACGGCGCGAACGGCCACGGCCGGCAGCCGCCTCGGCCTCCGCGGGGCTGCTGTACAGCTCCTCGTCCGGCACGAACTCGGGCTCGGGGAGCGCCGTCGGCGCCGCCACCTCGGCGGCGAGCTCGGCCTCGGTCTCGACCTCGGTCTCCGGCAGCTCCGCGTGCTCGTGATCGAGCTCCGCACCACCGCGGCCGCGCTTCTTGGAACGCTTGCCGCCACCACCGTTGCCCGCGGCGGCCGGCTGCTCCATGTGCACGATCACACCGCGCCCGTTGCAGTGGACGCAGGTCTCGGAGAAGGACTCAAGGAGGCCCTGGCCGACACGCTTCCTGGTCATCTGGACCAGGCCCAGCGAGGTGACCTCGGCGACCTGGTGCTTCGTACGGTCGCGTCCCAGGCACTCCAGCAGGCGCCGCAGCACCAGGTCGCGGTTGGACTCCAGGACCATGTCGATGAAGTCGATGACGACGATGCCGCCCAGGTCGCGCAGGCGCAGCTGACGGACGATCTCCTCGGCCGCCTCCAGGTTGTTCCTGGTGACGGTCTCCTCGAGGTTGCCGCCCTGACCGGTGAACTTGCCGGTGTTGACGTCGACGACGATCATCGCCTCGGTCTTGTCGATGACCAGCGAACCACCGCTCGGCAGGTAGACCTTGCGGTCCAGCGCCTTCATCAGCTGCTCGTCGATCCGGTACGTCGCGAAGACGTCGACCTCCGACGTCCAGCGCGACAGCCGGTCCGTCAGGTCCGGGGCGACGTGCGAGACGTAACCGTGGATGGTCTCCCACGCCTGGTCACCGCTGACGATGACCTTCGAGAAGTCCTCGTTGAAGATGTCGCGCACGACGCGGACGGTCATGTCCGGCTCGCCGTAGAGCAGGGTCGGACCGCTGGTCGCGCCGCTGCTCTTCGACTTCTTGACGATGTCTTCCCACTGCTGCTGCAGGCGCTCGACGTCACGGCGCAGCTCGTCCTCGCTCGCGCCCTCGGCGGCGGTGCGCACGATGACGCCCGCGTCCTCGGGGACGATCTTCTTGAGGATGGTCTTCAGACGCGAGCGCTCGGTGTCGGGCAGCTTGCGGCTGATGCCGGTCATCGAGCCCTCGGGCACGTAGACCAGGTAGCGGCCGGGCAGCGAGACCTGGCTGGTGAGGCGGGCGCCCTTGTGACCGATCGGGTCCTTCGTGACCTGCACGAGGACCGACTGGCCGGACTTGAGGGCGGACTCGATGCGACGGGGGCCGTGGCCCATGCCCAGCGCGTCGAAGTTCACCTCACCCGCGTACAGGACGGCGTTGCGGCCCTTGCCGATGTCGACGAAGGCGGCCTCCATCGACGGCAGTACGTTCTGGACCTTGCCCAGATAGACGTTGCCGACGTACGAGGTCGACTGCTCCTTGTTGACGTAGTGCTCGACGAGGATGTTGTCCTCGAGCACACCGATCTGGGTGCGGTCGCCGTGCTGGCGGACGACCATCACGCGCTCGACGGCCTCGCGGCGCGCCAGGAACTCGGCCTCGGTGATGATCGGGACGCGACGGCGGCCCTGCTCACGGCCCTCGCGGCGGCGCTGCTTCTTCGCCTCCATACGGGTCGAGCCCTTGATGGACTGGACCTCGTCGAAGCCGGTGCCCGGCTCGCGCTCCGCTTCCTTCTTGCGCGGCTCACGGACCTTGACGACCGTACGCTCCGGGTCGTCGACGCCGTTGGCCTCGGACTCCGGGCCCGCGTCACCGCTGCGGCGGCGACGGCGGCGGCGACGGCGGCTGGAGGCGGAACCCGCACCCGACTGGTCGGCTTCGTCCTCGTCGGCCTCGTCGGCGTCCTCGTCGGCCCGGTCGGCCGCGGCCTCGTCGGACGTGTCCGGCTCCTCGGAATCCTCCGCGTCGACGGACTCGCCACGGCGACGGCGACGGCCACCACGGCGACGGCGGCGCGCCCTGCGGTCCTCGGCCTCGTCGGAGTCGTCCTGCGCGGAGTCCTCCTCGTCCCGCTCCTCCTCGACGAGCTCGGCGGGCTCGGCGGGCTCCTCCGGGGCGGGCGCGGTCTCGACGACACGCTCGACGCGCTCCGCGCGCTCGTCCTCGGCGGGCTCACCGCGGCGACGGCGACGGCGGCCCCGCTGCGGGGCGGCCTGCGGCGCGGGAGGCGCCTCGACGACCGTCTCCTGCTCCTCCTCGTCCTCTTCCACGTCCTCGATGAAGTCCGGCTCCGCCATCCGGGCGGCAGCGGCAGCCGCGGCCGTCTCGGGGGTCTGGAACATCGGCTCGGTGAAGACCGGCGCCTGGAACACGGCGACAGCGGGGCGCGACACCCGGCGGCGCGAACGCGGCGGCTCCTCGGCCTCGGCCTCGGGCTTCGGCGCGGCGGCCTCGGCGGCAGCGGCCTCGGACTTCGGCGCGGCGGCAGCCGCCTCGTCGGCGGCCTTGCGGCCACCGCGACGGCGCGGCGTGCGCCCACGCGGTGCCTCTTCGGCCTCGGCCGCCACGGGCTCCGCCGGGGCGGACTCCTCGGCGGGGGCCTCTTCGGTCTTCGGCTCGGTCTTCGGCGCGCCGGCGGGCGCGGTCGCCTTACGGGTCGCCCGACGACGGCCACGCCCACGCGGCGCCTCGTCGGCGGCCTCGTCGGCGGCAGGAACGGCAGCGGCCGGAGCCGCGGGCGCCTCCACAACGGCCTCGGGCACCTCGGCCTCGACCGGAGCCTCCGTCTCGGCCTGCTTCGGCGCGCCGGCGGGCGCGGTCGCCTTACGGGTGGCCCGGCGGCGCGTACGGGAGGCGGGTTCGGGCCCAAGCCGCACACCCCCGTCCAGTGGGCGCCGCAGCTCTCC
>NZ_JBSFUB010000165.1:0-9553 GCF_053591575.1 Streptomyces altiplanensis
GGGCTGTGCCCCCCACCACCGGTGGGGGGCACAGCCCGTTGCGGCGCGGCGGCCGGTCAGCTCTCGCTCACGGTGATCGCCTGGGACGGGCAGATCACCCCCGCCTGCCACGCCGCCTCCCGGGCCGGCTCGTCCGCCGGCTCCGCCAGGACCAGGACGATGCCCATGTCGTCCTGGTCGAAGACGTCGGGAGCCGACAGGACGCACTGTCCGGCCCCCACACAGCGATCGGTGTCCACGCTGATGCGCACTGTCATTCCTCCGTCGGTTACCTGCGGTCGTGCCCGGGCCGCCCGTCGCGGGCGGCCCGGTCGTCTCGTGCTGCGGTGGCGCGTCTACCAGCGGACGGGCAGGGAGTGCAGCCCGTACAGCACCCCGTCGTACTTGATCGGCAGCTCCGTCACCGGAACGGCCAGTTCCAGCGTGGGGATCCGCTCGAACAGCGTCCGGTAGGCGATGTCCATCTCGACCCTGACGAGGTTCTGGCCGAGGCACTGGTGCACGCCGTACCCGAACGCCACGTGCGAGCGGGCGGAGCGGCTGGGGTCGAACTCGTCGGGGCGCTCGAAGACGGTCCCGTCGTGGTTGGCGGCGGCGACCAGCGGGATGATGCCCTCGCCGGCCCGGATGAGCTGCCCGCCGATCTCCACATCCTCCACGGCCACCCGGAAGGCGACCAGGTCGGCCACCGAGTAGTAGCGCAGCAGCTCCTCGACCGCCCGCTCGTCGCCGATCCACTGCGGGTTGGACAGCAGGGTGACGACCCCGAGCCCGATGTTGTTCGCCGTCGTCTCGTGCCCGGCGATCAGCAGCAGCATCGACACGCCGGACAGCTCCTGCTTGCTGAGTGTCCCGTCGGCCAGCAGCTGGCTGATCAGATCGTCGCCCGGCCGCTTCTGCTTGACGGTGATGAGCCGGTTGAGATAGCGCAGCAGTGCCTTCGAGGCCGCCTGCCGCTGTTCGTCGGTGGAGGTGAGCGTGACCAGGACCCGGGTCCTGGTCTCGAAGAAGTCGCGGTCGGCGTTGGGCACGCCGAGCAGACTGGAGATCACCAGGGACGGCACGGACAGCGCGAAGTCCGCGATCAGATCGGCGGTGTCGCCCGCCGCGAGCATCGCGTCGATGCGCTCGTCCACGATCTGCTGGATGGCCGGCCGCATCTCCCTGACCTTGCGGACCGTGAACTCGGGGATCAGCGTCTTGCGGAACCGCCCGTGCTCCGGCGGGTCCAGGGCCACGAACCAGCCGGGCACCTCGTCCTGGGACGGCACACCGCCGGTCTTGGCCGCACGGGGAAAGCCGGGGTGCGAGGGATTGGAGCTGATCCGCGGATCGGTGAGCACCGCGCGGACGTCCTCGTGCCGGGTCACCAGCCACACGAGCTCCCCGGAGGGCAGGGTGGTGCTCACCAGCCCTTCCTGCTCACGGAATTCCAGATACTGGGGCGGTGGGAACGACTGGCCGGGCTGCCGCAGCGGGAAGGCGACCGGGCACCTGTCGACAGTTGTCATCTTCTCAATTTCCCTGGGGTCGGACACGGCTCAGGCGGCGTAGAACTTGCGGACCCTCCCGACGATGAACTCCTGGTCGTCCGCGGTCAGTCCGGTGTGGGTCGGCAGGTAGAAGCCGTCCTCGCTGAAGCGGCTCGCGTTGAGCGAGGGCCAGACGGGGTCGAGATATCCGGGCTGGCGGCTCATCGGCTTGAAGAACAGCCGCGTCTCGACGCCCTCGTCCTTGAGGAAGTCCATCAGCGCGTCGCGGCGGTCGGCGCGCAGGTCGTACATCCACAGCACGTCGCGCGGCGGCATCAGGGTGATCCCGTCGATGCCGCTCAGGCCCTCGTCGTAACGGCGCTCTATCTCCCGGCGGGTGGCCAGGATGGAGTCGAGCTGTTCGGTCTGCGCCAGCGCGACGGCCGCTTGCATGCTCGTCATACGGAAGTTGTAGGCCAGCTTCTTGTGCAGGAAGCTGTGGTCCTTGGTGAACGCCATCGCCCGCAGATGGGCCATCTGTTCGGCGAGGTACGGGTCGTCGGTGAGACAGATCCCGCCCTCCCCAGCGGTGATGATCTTGTTGGCGAAGAGCGAGAAGCAGGCGATGTCGGCGACCGGCCGCACGCCGTGCGCCTCGGCGGAGTCCTCCACCACGCGCAGGCCGTACTGATGCGCCAGATCCATGATCGGGTCCATGTCGCACCGGCGGCCGTAGATGTGCACCGGCATGATCACTTTGGTGCGGGGGGTGATCTTCTCCTCGATGCGCGAGACATCGATGTTGAGATCGTCCCCGCAGTCCACGAAGACGGGGGTGGCGCCCGTGTAGGACACCGCCCAGGCCGAGGCGATCATCGTGAACTCGGGGACGATCACCTCGTCGCCGGGGCCGACACCGAGCGCGCGCAGCGCCAGGGTCAGCGCCGTCGTCCCGGAGGAGCACGCGACACCGTGCGCGCTCCCGTTGTACTCGGCGAACGCGGTCTCGAACTTCTTGACGTACGGTCCCTGCGAAGAGATCCAGCCGCCGCTGACGGCGTCCGTCACGTATTCGAGTTCACGCCCGCCGAGCCAGGGCTTGGACACGGGCTGTGTGTATGACATCGGATCCTTCGATCAGTCGTTGGCGAGAGCGGGTTCGGACAGGGCAGGAAGGCCGAGCAGGAGATCCGCGGCGGCAGCCCGGCCGCCCGCGGCGCGCAGCAGCTTCGAGAAGTGCTCGGCGCGCTCACGGAACGTGCTGTCCGTGAGCACCCGGGTGAGTTTGTCGACGACGTCGTCGGCGTCGACGGTCTGCGGGTGGTCGAGGGTCAGGCTGACCCCGAAGTCCTGGCCCCGCACCGCCTGGTCGTCGCAGTCGACCCACAGGGGGCGCACCACCAGCGGCTTGCCGAAGTACAGGCCCTCGTGGTATCCGTTGCCGCCCGCGTGGGTGAAGAAGACGGCGACCTTCGGATGGGCCAGGACGTCGAGCTGGGAGGGCACCCAGTTCTCGATCCGCAGGTTGTCCGGCAGTTCCTCGTGCGGCGGCAGCAACTCCTGCTGCTCCTTGGGGAGTTTCCACAGCACGGAGTGGCCGTCCGCCAGCCGCCGTGCCACATCCACCAGCGCGCCGACCTGCTCGCGCGTCAGCCGGGTGATCGTGCCGAAACCCATGTAGACCACGGACTGCTGGGCGTCGAGCCAGTCGGAGAGACCGCCGTCGTCGGGGGCCTGCGGCAGCGGCGGCACCATGGCGCCCACCAGCCGCATCTTCTCCGGCACCGGGAAGGGGTAGTCCAGCTCGGGCACCGAGTAGCACAGCACCATCTCGGCGTGATCGATCCTGGCCATCATCTGGCGCGCCTCGGGCGAGATCCCCAGCTCTCCGCGGATCCGGTTGTCCTCCTCGACCACCTTGCGCATCGAGGAGGTCATGAACATTCCCAGCGTCCGCAGCCTGAACAGCTGGTTCTCCACCCGCTGCGCGAACGTCATGTCCAGCGGCAGCCCGGAGTGCGGCACCGGGAAGCCGCTCGGGGTGTACGACTTGGCGAACGGGACGTGCGACGTCAGGACATTGCTCGGCACGAACGGGACGCCGAGCACAAAGGGAATCCCCTTCGTGATGGCCAGCTCGTACCCGAACTGGCACATGGACTCGATGACCATCAGCGCCGGCTGCACCTCGTCGACAATGGCTTCGAGGCGCTTGTACTTGTCCACCCGCGACGCCGGTGCGAAGGAGTGCTTGATGACCGCGCGGTGCGCCTTGAAACGCGAGCGCTGCGTCACCTCGCGATAGGTCTCGTCGTCCCAGGTGACGGCCGACATCTGCGGCACCACATCACCGAGCGACGCGAACTCCACGGGCGTTTTCACGGTGGCCGCGCCGATATCCGAGCGTCCTTTTTCGTCGGTCGCGAACCACAGGTCCTCGACACCGCGGCGGGACAATTCCTCCGCGAGTACGAGCAACGGGTTCAGGAGACCGCTTTCGGCATAGCTGACGAACAGGACAGGCCGCCGAATCGAGCCCATGGACAACACCCTCCGGAAGTGACAGCCCCAACGGCAGGCGCCACAGGTACCCACACGGCCGGTCGCCGGGTGGCCGCGCCGCGCGTTGAAGCGGAGCAGTTACTTGGTCTCACACCACGCTCCGGAGAATCCCTAGTCTTCCGTGCCGAGTCCCGGAATTCCTTAGGGAAAAGTACAGCGTTGACGCACCTACGATCCGGAACGAAGAGGTGTCCGGGCCCGACTTCCTAGGGGTGTGCAACGTCATGACGATCGGAGCCGACCAAGACCCGGTAGTGGTCGTCGGGATGGCATGCCGCTATCCGGGGGGAGTGCGCTCCCCCGAGGAGCTGTGGGACCTGGTCCTCGCGGGCCGCGACGCGATATCCGGCTTCCCCGCGGACCGCGGCTGGGACCTGGACGCGCTGGCCGGCGAAGGACCGGACCGCAGCGTGACGCGCGAAGGCGGGTTCCTTCACGGGGCGGCCGACTTCGACGCCGAGTTCTTCGGCATGTCACCGCGCGAGGCGATCTCCACCGACCCGCAGCAGCGGCTGGTGCTGGAAACCGCGTGGGAGGCCGTCGAACGCGCGGGGATCGACCCCCACGGCCTGAACGGCAGCCGGACCGGCGTGTTCGTCGGCACCAACGGCCAGGACTACGCCGCCGTCACCCAGCGGTCCCCGGAAGACCTCGCGGGCCACGCCATGACCGGCCTGTCACCGGCCGTCGCCTCCGGGCGGCTCGCCTACACCCTCGGCCTCGAAGGTCCCGCGGTCACCGTCGACACCGCTTCCTCCTCCTCGCTGGTCGCCCTGCACTGGGCGGCGCGCTCGCTGCGCGCGGGGGAGTGCTCGATGGCGCTGGCCGGCGGTGTCACGGTGATGTCCACCCCCGTGGGATTCGTCGGCTACTCCCGCCAGGGTGGGCTGGCCCCCGACGGACGCTGCAAGGCGTTCTCCGACGACGCGGACGGCACGGCCTGGGCCGAGGGGGCCGGCATCGTCGTCCTGGAACGGCTCTCCGACGCGCGGGCCCGCGGCCACCGGGTACTCGCCGTCCTGCGCGGCAGCGCCACCAACCAGGACGGCGCCTCCAACGGCCTGACCTCTCCGAACGGCCGGTCGCAGGAGCGGGTGATCCGCCAGGCACTGGCCGACGCGGGACTCCGCGCCGCCGACGTCGACATGGTCGAGGCCCACGGCACCGGCACCAAGCTCGGCGACCCGATCGAGGCGCAGGCACTGCTGGCGACGTACGGACAGGACCGGCCGCCCGGCCACCCGCTGCGGCTGGGCTCCCTCAAGTCGAACATCGGGCACGCCCAGGCAGCGGCCGGGATCGCGGGATTCATCAAGACGGTGATGGCCCTGCGCCACGGAGTGATGCCCCGGACCCTGCACGTCGGCGAACCCACCTCGCACGTCGACTGGACGGACGGCGCCGTCGAGCTGCTGACCGAACAGACCCCGTGGCACCCCGCGGGACGGCCGCGGCGTGCCGGCGTGTCGTCCTTCGGCATCAGCGGCACCAACGCGCACGTCATCGTCGAGCAGGCCCCGGACGAGACGGAGCAGCCCCCGTCGGCTCCCGAGCCCGCGGTGGTGCCCTGGCTCGTGTCGGCCCGGACCGAGGCGGCGCTGGCCGACCAGCTGGCCCGGCTCGACGACTTCGTGGCCGACGCCCCCGAAGCGACCGCCCTCGACATCGGCCATTCCCTGGCGACGGGCCGCGCCGCGCTCCGGCACCGGGCGGTCCTGCTCGCGCACGGACAGGACGTGACCGAGGTCGCCCGCGACGAGGCCGGCGACGGCGCCGTCGCGATCCTCTTCCCCGGCCAGGGCAGCCAGCGGCTGGGCATGGGACGCGAACTCCACGCGCGCTTCCCGGCCTTCGCACGCGCCCTGGACGCGATGGTGGACGAACTGGACCGGCACCTCGAGCGTCCGCTGCGCGACGTCATGTGGGGCGACGACCCGAAGGAGCTGGACCGTACGGGCTGGACCCAGCCCGCGCTGTTCGCCGTCGAGACGGCGCTGTTCCGGCTGGTGGAGTCCCTGGGCGTCCGCCCCGCCGTGGTGGGCGGCCACTCGGTCGGCGAGATCACCGCGGCCCATGTCGCGGGCGTGCTCTCGCTGGCCGACGCCTGCCGGCTGGTCACCGCCCGCGCCGCACTGATGCAGGCCCTGCCCGCGGGCGGCGCGATGATCGCCGTGCAGGCGGCCGAGGACGAGGTCCTGCCACTGCTGGCCGGCCGCGCCGACCGGGTCTCGGTCGCCGCGGTCAACGGACCCGCGTCCGTGGTGATCGCGGGCGAGGAGAGCGCGGCCCTGGAGATCGCCGCGCACTTCGCGGACCAGGGGCGCAAGACCAGCCGGCTGCCGGTGTCCCACGCCTTCCACTCGCCGCTGATGGTCCCGATGCTGGCGGACTTCCGCGCCGTCGTGGAGACGCTCACCTTCCACGAGCCGGCCGTCCCGGTCATCTCGAACCTCACCGGCGCACCGGCCGGCGCCCTGCTGTGCACCCCCGACTACTGGGTGCGCCATGTGCGCCAGGCCGTGCGCTTCGCCGACGGCGTCACCGCGCTCGGCGAGGAGAACGTGGACGTCCTGCTGGAGCTGGGCCCCGGCAGCGCGCTGAGCGCCATGGCCGCGGAGAGCCTCGGCGGGGCCGCCCGCCCCATGACCGTCGTCCCCGCGCTGCGCAAGGGCCGGCCCGAGGAGGACGCCCTCGTCGCCACCCTGGGCCGGCTGCACGCCGTCGGGGTCCCCGTCGACTGGGCGGCCTTCTTCGCGGACACGGCCGCCCGGCGGATCGACCTGCCGACCTACGCCTTCCAGCACGAGCGGTACTGGCCGGCCCCGCCCGCGGGCGCCGGGAACCAGGGGACGGGCGCCACCGGGCACCCGCTGCTCGGCGGCACCCTGGAACTCGCCGACGGCGAGGGCCTGGTGTTCACCGGAGAGCTCTGCACCCGCACCCACCCCTGGCTCGCCCAGCACGTCATCGCGGGACGGATCACCCTGCCGGGAACGGCCCTGCTGGAGCTGGTCATCCGGGCGGGCGACGAGGCCGGCTGCGACCGGGTCGAGGAACTGATCCCCACCGCACCGCTGATCCTGACCGAGCACGGCTCCGTACGCCTGCAAGTGCGCCTCGGCGCGGCGGACGGCATCGGACGGCGCGCCGTCACCCTCCACTCCAGGCCACAGGGCGCCGTCGACGAGCCGTGGACCCGGCACGCGACAGGCGTCCTCGTCCCCGCTCACCAGGGACCGCCGGTCTGCGCGGACCTCGGCTCCGGCACGGACGTCTGGCCGCCGCGGGACGCCGAGCCGGTGGAGCTGGAGGGGTGCTACAAACGCCTCGCCGACCAGGGCTTCGAGTACGGCCCGGTCTTCCGGGGGCTGCGCGCGCTGTGGCGCCGGGGCGAGGAGACCTTCGCCGAGGTCGCCCTGCCCGCCGAGGCGTCCGACGCGGCCGCGTACGGGCTCCACCCCGCCCTGCTGGACGCGGCGCGGCACGCCGTCATGACGGAGGACGGCAGCCTTCCCGAGCGCTGGCGCGGAGTGTCCCTGCACGCCGGCGGAGCCACCGCACTGCGGGTGCGGATCGCCCCCTGCGAGGACGGGCCGGGCACCGTGCTGCGGCTCGCGGCCGCGGACTCCTCCGGAGCCCCGGTGCTCACCGCCGAGACCCTGCGGGTGCGCCCGCTGTCGGCCCACGAGTTTCCCCCCGTCCCGATGATCTCAGGGCCCAGGGCGGCGGCGGACTCCGGCACCGCCCGCACCACTCGGCCGCCCGCGGCCGGGCCGGTCGTGCGGGACGACCACGCGCCCACCCTGTCCGAGCAGCTGGAGCGGCTGCCCGAGGCCAAGCGGGAGCGCCATCTGCTCGATCTCGTACGGTCGGAGGCCGCCGCGGTGCTCGGCCACGGCAGCCCGGACGCCATCGGTGCCCACCAGGCCTTCAAGGAGATGGGCTTCGACTCCCTCGCGGGCGTCGAGCTCTGCGACCGGCTCGGCGCACTCGCCGGCCGGCCGCTGCCCAGCACCCTCGTCTTCAACTTCCCGACCCCCGCACGGATCGCCGGGCGTCTCGCCACGGTCCTCGCCGCACCCGCCGCTTCGGCGACGGGATCCGCCGAGGACGAGATCGCCAGGTTCGAGGCCGCCGTCCAGGCGACGTCGGACGGTTCCGAACGCCAAATGATCGCCGACCGTCTGGAGAAAATCATCTCCACCCTCCGGCAATCCACACCCCCCGCGCCGAGTGCTTCGGGCGAGGACATCGACACGGTGTCGGTCGACAGACTGCTCGACATCATCGATGAAGAGTTCGAAACCACATAAGAATTGCTGCTTTCGTTCGCGACCCGATGATGAGGACGGACCGGTGCCAGAAGATCAGCAGGACAAAGTCGTCGACTACCTGAGGCGAGTCACTTCCGATCTCCGCCGTGCGCGTCAGCGCATCGGAGAACTGGAACTCAAGGACAATGAACCCATCGCCATTGTCGGAATGAGCTGCAGGCTGCCCGGGGGAGTCCGCTCCCCGGAAGCCCTGTGGGAACTCGTCGAATCCGGTGGCGACGCCATATCGGGATTCCCCGCGGACCGCGGCTGGGATCTCGACCGGCTCACCGGGACGGGCGAAGGAAACAGCGCCACCCACGAAGGCGGATTCCTCTACGAGGCACCCGAGTTCGACGCCGGTTTCTTCGGCATCTCCCCGCGCGAGGCGCTGGCCATGGACCCCCAGCAGCGACTGCTGCTGGAAGTGACCTGGGAGGCCCTGGAGCGGTCGGGGATCGCCCCGACCGCGCTGCGCGGCAGCCGGGCCGGGGTGTTCGTCGGTGCCTACCACTGGGGCGCGCCGTCGGCGGCCGCCGCCGGCGCGCTCCAGGGACACGCCCTGACCGGCACCGCCGCCAGCGTGCTGTCGGGACGCATCTCCTACACCCTGGGGCTCGAAGGCCCCGCCGTCACCGTCGACACCGCCTGCTCGTCCTCACTGGTCGCGCTGCACCTGGCCTGCCAGTCGCTGCGCAACGGCGAGTCCTCGCTGGCCGTCGTCGGCGGCGTCACCATACTCAGCGAACCCTCGGTCTTCGTGGAGTTCAGCAAGCAGGGCGGCCTGGCCGGCGACGGCCGCTGCAAGGCCTTCTCCGACGAGGCCGACGGCACGGGCTGGGGCGAGGGCGTCGGCGTACTCGTCGCGGAACGCCTCTCGGACGCCCGGCGCAACGGACACCAGGTCCTCGCGGTGATCCGCGGCTCGGCGGTCAACCAGGACGGCGCGTCCAACGGCCTGACCGCGCCCAACGGCCCCTCCCAGGAACGCGTGGTCCACCAGGCCCTCGCCACCGCAGGACTCACCGGCGCCGACATCGACGCCGTGGAGGCGCACGGCACCGGCACCAAGCTCGGCGACCCCATCGAGGCGCAGGCCCTGCTGGCCACGTACGGCCAGGGCCGCGACCCCGAGCGCCCGCTGTGGCTCGGCTCGCTGAAGTCCAACATCGGTCACACCCAGGCCGCCGCCGGAGTCGCCGGCGT
>NZ_JBSFUB010000166.1:0-9513 GCF_053591575.1 Streptomyces altiplanensis
GTGGGCGCGGACGGTTTCGAACCGCCGACATCTGCTTTGTAAGATCCCGTAGACCACCCCCCGAGAACTTCCGAGAGTTTCCGAGACCTTCCGAGAGCGGCGAAGCGATTCGCTGACCTGCGAAAACGAGAATCCCCGAGAGATTCCGAGACCTTTCGAGATGGGCATGTGGCGCCGATGTGGCGGCGTTGTGGCGGCGCCACTCACGACACCGCCCGCAGATGCCTCACGTGCGTCCCCGTGACCAGCGCGGCGCGCACCTGCTCCACGATCTCAGCGCCCTCGTGCTGGTACAGCCACGTCACCCGGCCGCCCCGCTCATGGCCCATGATGACTTGGCACTCCTTCTCCGGCACTCCCGCGTCCTTGAGCCTCGTCGCGAACGTGTGCCTGAGGTCATGGACCCGCGGCCAGTATTCGTTCCGCCCGGTCTCCTCGTTCTTCACCAGACGCGCCAGGCCGGCGGCCTTGATGGCGGGGATCCAGTGCCGCCGGAAGTTCGGCCGGGTGAGCGCGCCGCCAAGTGGGCCGCGGAATACGAGTTCCTCGGCGTGCATGTCCTCGCCGTCCCCGATCGGGGTCTCGGTGGTTGCTGGCTCCCACTTCGCCCACATCCTCTGCACCGCTTCGACGGCGGCCGGGGTGAGGGGGACGGTCCGGAATCCAGCGACGCTCTTGGGCGCCGACTTGCGCCGGATCTTGCCGCGGTCGTCGATGAGAACTTCCTTCACCTTCACCGTGGCGCTGCCGAGGTCCACGTTGCAGGCCCGCAGGCCCGTCGCTTCACCCCACCGCATGCCGGTCTCCTCGAGGAAGGTTACCAATGGGCGGTAGTACTCGGTGAGTTCCTGCCGGATCAAGTCGCACTGTGCGCGGGTCGGCGGGATCATGTCCGCCGGGTGCTTGGCCGGCGCCGCCGACACCTCGATGTCAAGGCACGGGTTCACAGGGATCCGCCGGTCGCGGAGCGCGGCAACCATCATCTGCCGCAGGAGCTCCAGGACCTTCTTCTGCGTGGCGTGGCCCTTGACGTCGTTGCTGATCCAGTCCTGGACCTGGATCCAGGTGACGGAGTTGAGCTTGCGCTTGCCCCACTTCGGCTTGACGTGCACCGTCCACGCACTGATCTTGCGGTTCCGGGTGGTGATGGACTTCGTCTTGACCGTCGGCCACCAGATCTCGTACCACTCCTCAACCGTGATCTTGCCTCGGTTGAGGTCCTGGTAGGTCCCCTCGCGGACCTGCGTGCGCACCTTGTCGAGGTGCGCCTCCGCCTCCTTCTTCGTTGGGAACATCGGGCCCTTCTGCCGGCCCTCGGGGTCGCGGTACCGGGCCTGCCACGATCCGGTGCAGTCCCGGACCGGACGGCGCTCGCTGTACTCGCCCGGGGGGAACGCCTCCAGGCATCGTGGGCAGCCGCACACCTTGGATGGCAACTGCCGAGGGTTCGTAGCCTTACGCGCCACGGTGACTCACCTGCTCGCTCCTTCGCTGCTGAGGGACGCGGGGCAGAAGCCGCACGGGCGCCCCGCAGAAACAGCGTGCACCGAAGAGGGGCTGCACTATGGCGAGTTGCTCAAGAATGGCCCGCACGATACGCAGCGATTCGCCGCGTGTTAGACCCTGAGGAACGCCGATCACTCGGGCAGTGGAATCCCACAGCACGAGGGAGTCCGGCGAGGCGTACTGAACACGAATGCACATCAGGGATCCCCCCGAAACGGCAGGCGACAGGGTGTCAGCCGCGGGGGAGGACGTCGGCCGTGCGCTCGACCGTACATCCTGTTAGGTGAATATGCGACCACTCTGCGTTGACGAACTGCCCACGACTTCACTGGGAGTGGTCGAGTCCATTTACGTGTGACTCGCGAGGGCGGCGGAGGGTTGTACGGCCGGCCGAAAGCTACGAGCGGTTGGCGTCGTTGAGCGCCCGCAACTCGATTTCCTTCATCTCCTGCTGCTCGGCGGTGAGGCCGCGGATGAGTTCCAGGATGCGCTGCTCGCGCTCAGGACTAAGCGGACCCGGCGCCTTGCGCGAGACGGCAGCGAAGAGTTCCGGCTCCGTAAACGTGGGGAACTCGTGGGCGATGGCGCGCAACGCATCGTCGCGGGGAGTGCGCTTGCGGTGCACCCAGGTGTTCACGGTGGACACGGAGACACCGATACGTCGCGCAATCTCGCTGTCAGAGACGTGGTACTGGTCCTTGAGACGGGCGAGCAGCTGCGCGAAGTCCTCGGGGTGGGGGTTCTCCTGGCTCTTCACATGGGTAAGGGTGCCCTCGCGTATCTACTTTTCGCAAGTAAAAGTAGAAGCATGGCGCGATCTAGTACAGCGCGTGACCTCCCCGCCACGCGCCGCTGATGCTGGCATATGCATCCACCATAGAACACGCGTTCGAGAAGTGCCGGGATCCCGGAAACCCTCGGAAAGTCTCGGCAGTTCTCGTTGACACCGCTGCGACTGCGACTGTAGAAATGTCGCAGCACCTCACACCGAGGAGCTCACCCGCATCAACCGCACGAGGTGCCCCATGCCGAAGCTGCTCCGCAAGGGCGAAGGCCAGCCAATACGCGACGAAATGACGCGCCAAGGGCTGACCCTCGACGAACTCGCCGAGAAGACCCGCAAGGTCGACCCGGACGGGCGCGGAGTCAGCCCGGCCACGATCGGCCGACTCACCGGCAAGGGACGCACCGCACGGGACCGCTGCGAACTGCACACAGCGTGGCTCATCACCGAAGGGCTCGACGCCCGGATCCACCGCCTGTTCAGCATGCCCACACATTCGACTGCGACTGTAGAAAGGTCAAGGGCTCATGCCGAAGAAGACTGATCGTCTCGCCCCCCTCCCGGCCGGACTCCTCCCCCTGCTGTCCCAGCCGCAGCTGGAGACCCGCTACGGCGTCTCCGACTGGCAGATCCGCCAGTGGATCAAGGCCGGGATGCCGGTGGAGCCGTACGCCGGCGGCGGTAAGCGCTTCGACCTCCAGAAGGTCGAGGCCTGGCACGCGGCAAACGACCCGGAGCACGACACCGAGGACGAGCCGCAGCTCGCCGGTGTCGGCGCCTGACTCCCCCACTACGCAAAGCGGGGCCGCCCGGACGGCCATCCGGAACGACCCCTCAGTGCACCTCATCCACACGAGAAACGAGGACACCGTGACCACAGAATCTACCTCCACCACTTCCACCGCGTACGCCCCGCACCGCTGGGAGCACATCACCCTGGCCGACCAGCGCGCCGCATTCACCCTGGGCGTCCGGCTGACCGAGCTCTACCCCGGCATCCCCGCGGCCTTCATCACCCTGTCGTACGTCACGCCGCGCCTCGTCGAGGTGCAGGCGATGGACTTCTCCGCGCTGGAGGCATGGCGGGCGGCGCTGGGTGTGCCGGCGTTGGAGGTTGTGGAGGGCAACTGCGCTCCGCAGCGTCAGCACCTGGAGTTCGGCGCCGAGGTCGACGGTGTCCGGGTCCGGGTGTACGCGATGGGCGACCTGGTTTCGCAGGTGTCGGCATGAACACCAAGGCCTTGAATCAGTTGGCGGATGTGATCTGCCGGGCGCAGACGTTGGACCGGACGCCGATGGGGATCGCGTTCGCGGTTCAGTCGGCGTGTCTGCTCCAGTCGCCGGAGTCGGCGGCCGAGCTGGCGCAGCTGCACACCGACCTGGACGGTGCTCGCCTCTCCTTGTGGGAGGAGGAGCAGTCCCTGGCCCGTGCCTATCTGGCGGCGCGGCTGGCCCGTGAGCGGGCGGCGGAGCTGCGGGAGGCGCTGGTCGACACGACGCACGCGCTGACGAAGCTGCGGGCAGGCGAGACCTCCGTGTCGCCGTGGCAGCGGGCGGTCGACGGGCTGAACGCCCTCGTCGACGCGGACGTCACCTTCCACGTCGAGCCGGACGGGCACATCTCCAACCCGTTCGGGGACGAGCACATCGAGTGGGACCGCGAGGCCGGCCGGTGGCGGCTCGTCCACGACGACGAGGACGCGCCGTTCTGCCGCCACGCGAGCCCGTACGGCCGCGCCTGTGACCTCGACGCCGGGCATGACGGCGACCACGGGATGAGCGACGGCGCGGGCGGCCACTTCGGGTGGCCCGCAGAGGAGCCGAAGCACGCGGCGCCGTGCCGGTGGCCGGCGTCCCCGGACTGCACCTGCGCCGACCGCCAGACCTCCGCGCAGGTGACGCCGTGATCTGGCTCCTCGCGCTCTCGTGCGCGTTCCTCGCCTTCTGGCTCCTCGAACTTGCCCTTGGAGGCACCGATGCCCGCTGACCCGCGTATGCCCGTTGATGGGCCGTACCGCATCTATGTCGACGCGACGCCGACCGGCGCGACGCTCGACATGTCGCCCTACCTCACCGCGGTGCTGCTGAACCTCGCGGCCGTCGCCGAGGAGGACGGCGAGGGGCTCCTCGCGGACCTCGTGAACCTGGCCGAACTGGCCCGGTCGGCGGCGGCGCAGGGCATCGACTCCCACGCCACGCATGAGCGGGACGCCCGGGTCGCTGACCTCCTCGCCGAAGTGGCCGACGACGGCAAGGTCCCGGTGTACGGGCAGCAGGTGCTGCGCCTCGCGGAGCGTCTGCGGGTGCTGGCTGCGCCCAAGGCGGTCCCGTCGCAGCGTGAAGCGGGTGCCGCGTGAGCGCCCGCGACGAGCGGCGCGAGCGGTACGCGGCGGCGGTCTTGAAGGTCAAGAACCTTGCTGGCCTCTTCGCCGACGTACGGGCGTATGTCGACCCCGTATTGGCCGTGGCTGATGCGGAGCTGGCGGCCCGCCCGTCCCGCGCCGAGGTGCTGCGCGAGGCACAGAGCGAAGTCGTCGAGTACCTGGTCAAGAAGGCGCGGGAGTACCGCAGCACCGGCAGTCAGCAACACGCCATGCAGGCAGACGCCATCGAGACGATGGCGTCGAAGATCCAACGCGGCGCTGTGCGCCTGTTCCTCGCCGCCGAGCAGGAGAAGGACACGGCCCCGGCCGCGACGTCCACTCCCCAGCCCGACGCCGACCGGCTCGCCCATCTCCGCAACGCCGTACGCGACTACCAAGGCGAGTGGACCACCCGCCGCGTCCAGCACCTCTACCACGCAGCCGGATACGGCGGCCAGTACCGCCACCAGGCCCGCGAAGACCTCGCCCACCTCCACGCACACGGCCTTCTGGTCCTGCACGACGAGGACCCCGGCCGCCGCTTCTACACCCTCAACACCTGGAAGGGCGGCCAGCGATGACCGGACCCGAGCACTTCCGCGAGGCCGAGCGCCTCGCCAAGCAGGCCCACCACTTCACCTACGGCGACGGCGCAGACCCGGTCGTCGGGCACGCACTCGCCGCCGAGGCGCAGGTGTACGCAACGCTCGCTCTCGCCGTCGCGCAGGCGTCGGCCGCCCCCGCCGTGGAGCTGGAGACAGAGCCTGCGGTCGCGTACGTCTACCGGGCCGCGTGGGGCATGACCCCGCTCGGCACGTACACGAACCCGGCCGCCGCCCGGACGCACTGCATGGCCGACGCGACCAACCACGAAGCGGACCCTTCGGCCGCCCTGTCCTTCGACTGGCTCGGCGACGAGTCCGAGCCCGATGACCCGTACGAGCTCGTCATCACCCGCGACGGCGACGAGCAGCCCACGGACTACACCGTCACCCGCATCACCGTCGCCACCGAGTACGACCCGGAGGCTGACGCCTGATGACGAACACCGCGCTGGCCGGGGCGAGCACCGCCCCGGCCGCCGGCCGCAGGCGCAAGCCCCCGGCCCCCACACCCACCGGACCCGACCGCATCCCCCAGCCCTCACAAGGCTGGTACCGCGACAAGGTCACCGGCGACAAACTCCGCCGCGTCACCACGATCCTCTCCCAGGGCTCCACCAAGGGCGACGTCCTCTCCATCTGGGCCGCGAACCTCGTCGCCGAGACCGCCATCGCCAACCTGCCCGCTCTCGTCGCCGCATCCCGCAGCGCCGAGCAGCGCACGCAGATGTACGACTGGCTGCGCCGCGCACCGCTCCGTAAGAAGGACGAGCGCGCCGACATCGGCTCCGCCGTCCACCGAATCATCGAGGCCCGCGTCCTCGGCGAGCCCATCCCTGCCGACCTGGTCGACAACCCGGAGATGGCCCCGTACCTGCGGCACTTCCTCCAGTTCGTCGAGGACTGGCAGGTCACCTTCGAAGCCTCCGAGATGGTCGTCGGCAACCGCACCGCCGGATACGCCGGAACCCTCGACTACCTGCTTCGCTCCCCGCTCATCGCCGCCGAGTTCGAAATCCCGGCGGACACCGTCCTGATGGGCGACACGAAGACCGGCGGTGAGCTGGACGTCAAGGGCGTCTATCCCGAGGCCGCGTTGCAGATGTCGGCGTACCGCAAGGCCGAGGTCGCGTGGCTGCGGGACGGGTCCACCGTCCCCATGCCGGCCACGCACTCCACCGGGGTCGTCCTGCACCTGCGCCCTGAGGGCTACCGGGTGATCCCGGTTGCCTGCGGTGACGACGTGTTCGCCGCGTTCCGCATCGTCCAGCAGGCCGCGGACTGGGTGTCCGGCCTGTCCAAGACCGTCGTCGGCAGTGCCCTCGCCCTGCCCCACACCACTGAAGAGAGGGCCGCCTGATGCCCATCATCGACCTCCAGCGCCGCATGCGGCAGCTCGGCGAAATCCGTATCGGGCACGTCGTGTCCGGCGTGTCCAAGAAGGGCAACGCGTACACCAGCCCCGCGAAGCTGAACCACTTCCGCTTCACATCCCCGTCCCGCGAGATCCTCACCGGCGTCGCCAACCTGTACGGCGGCGAGGTCAAGCCCTGGACCCCGGCCAACGGCGGCCCGAGCGAGTTCGAGGTCTACTCCAAGGCCAACCGGCTCCCGGTCCTCATCCCGCCGCAGAACGCCGTGTCCCAGTGGTACGAACTGTACGCCGGATCGAAGTGCCAGCGCCGCTGCGACGGCGTCACCGAGCACAAGCGGGACCGGCCGTGCCTCTGCGACCCGGACAACCGCGAGTGCAAGATCACGACCCGCGTCAACGTAATGCTCCGCGACGTGCCCGCCCTTGGCCAGTGGCTCCTCATCACCAAGGGGTACTACGCCGCGACCGAGCTGCCGCCCGCCGCCGAGCTGCTGGCGCAGGCCGGCGGATACGTCGCCGGGTGGCTCGGCATGGAAGAGAAGCTCGTCCAGCGTGACGAGGGCCCGGCTCGTTTCATGGTCCCCACCCTGGACGTCGAGATCACCCCGGCCGCCCTGATGGCCGGGCAGATCACCGGCGCCCCGGCGGTCGCGTCCGGCCCGGAACGGGTCGCCATCACCGGCGGACGCCCGGACTACGCCGTGCTCGCCGCGGCCGCCGCAACGCCGGAAGCGGTCGGCGAGCTGTGGACCAAGGCCGTTCAGGCGGCGCACATGGATCCGGAGCTGGAGAAGGTTCTGACCGCCCGCGCCGCTGAACTCAAGGCGCCCGCCCCGCCCACACCTACTACGCCCACGACAACCGAGGGCGAGGTGGTGCACGACGCCGAGGTCGTCGATGACGACGACGTCGAGGACTTGTGGTTCCGCATCATCGCTGCGGCCGGCGTCCACGGCATGACCACCAACGAGGTGGAGGAGGAGTTCGCCAAGGCCAACGGCGGCCAGCTCCCGGCCACCGCGAACGCCACGGCGCTCCGGACTTTCCTGGCCACGCTGAAGGGTGGCCGCTCATGAGCTGGCACCTCGGCCGCCTGTGCGGTTTCGACCTGGAAACCACCGGCACCGACGTCGAGCAGGACCGCATCGTCACCGCCTGCGTCGTCGAGGTCGGCGGCGACCAGCCCGTCCAGAGCGGCAACTGGCTTGCCGACCCCGGAATCGACATCCCCGACGGGGCGGCCAAGGTCCACGGCATCACCACCGAGCACGCCCGCGCCGCCGGACAACCCGCACGCGAGGCCGTAGAGGAGGTCGTCGCCGCGCTCGCGCAGGTCGTACTCCTCGGCACGCCGCTCGTCATCATGAACGCCGCCTACGACCTGACGCTCCTCGACCGCGAGGCGCGCAGGCACGGCGTCCAGCCCCTGACGGACATCGTCGGCGACGAGCTGATCGTCATCGACCCCCGCGTCCTCGACAAGCAGATCAGCCGCCGCAAGGGCGGCCGCACCCTCACGAACCTGTGCCAGCACTACGACGTTCGCCTCGACGGCGCGCACAGCGCCGACGCCGACGCGATCGCCGCGTGCCGGGTGGCGTGGCGGATCGGCGTCCGGAACGCCCAGCTCC
Source organism: Streptomyces altiplanensis (assembly GCF_053591575.1). Classification (NCBI taxonomy): domain Bacteria; kingdom Bacillati; phylum Actinomycetota; class Actinomycetes; order Kitasatosporales; family Streptomycetaceae; genus Streptomyces; species Streptomyces altiplanensis. Next base: position 8,262 of record NZ_JBSFUB010000166.1, read on the forward strand.
GTGAGACGCCGGTGCACGAGCTGCACAGGCAGCAAGTCGCGTGGGCGAAGGAGCAGGGCGAGTCACTCGCGGCGTACTTCCGCCGCACGCCCGGCAAGGAGTCGTGGGCCGACGGCGTACGCACCGAGTGGCCGCTCATCCCCCGCCAGCAGAACGGAGATGACCGCTGATGTTCACCACCAAGAACCGCCGCATCACCGACCTGGAGCAGCGCGTCGCCCGCCTCGTCGAGGAGCGCGACGACGCCCGTACGGCGGCCGCCGTACACCTCGTCGCGTCCGTCCGCACCGCAGGGCGCAACACCCACCTCGACGACCGGCTCGACCTCTGCCGCAACAGCCTGGCAGTGACCACCCTCAGCCACACCCGGACGCTGCGGCGCCTGCGCCGGGCCGTCCGCGCCTGCGCCCGCTACCGCCACGAACTCGCAGCGCAGGCCCGGCGCATCCGCTCCCTGGAGGGACAGCTCGACGACCTCCTCGGCCTCAACAACCCGACCATCCTCGACGGCGCCCACTGGCAGGACCGCCGTACGGACAAGCCGCGCGGGGTGAAGCCGTGAAGCTCCGCATCCCCTCCGTGATCCGGCCCCGCGGCCGCCACCGCGCCACCCCGGCCTTCACCGACGTCGAGCCCGGCACCCGCTGGCTCGTCTGCGACAGCACCCGATGCGCCCACCTCACCCGCACCCACCTCCCGCTCCCGGACGGCACCTGGCAGTGCACCGGCTGCAACCACATCAAGGGGGAGCAGTGACCACGCCACTCAGCTACGCCCAGCACGGACGGACCTACACCTACACCCGCCTCGGCTGCCGCTGCGAGAAGTGCCGCGAGGTCAACCGGATCGCGTGCGCTGAACGCCGCGCCGCGTACCGCAGCAACCCCGTACTCGCCGACATGGCCGGGCACGGCAAGCGCAGCACCTACTCCAACCACGGATGCCGCTGCAAGGAGTGCAAGGCCGCGCACGCCGCCGCGCACCGGGCGTACAACGCCAGGAAGCGGGCCGCGAAGTGAGCACCCTGTCCCTGTTCGACCAGACCCCCGCGGTCCCCGCCCCGGCTCCGGCCGGGGCGGGCCCCCGCCCCCTCGTCATCGGCCTCGACCTCTCCCTCACCTGCACCGGCATCGCAGGCGTCGGCTGGACCGACATCGTCCGCACCAAGCTCCGCGGCGACGCCCGGCTCCACCACCTCCTCCTCACCATCGGCAGCTTCATCAAGGCCGCCGACATGGTGGTCATGGAGGGC